>CAYZOC010000018.1:0-19547 GCA_964480275.1 uncultured Staphylococcaceae bacterium
ATACACACAGGGTTGATTTTGCAAGCAATATGGTTTTTTCAACGCACGTTGAAACAATCAAATTGCTTCTCTTAATACCTCTTAACAAAGACATTCATGTACTAGAACAAGAAGCATCTAACACATTCAAATAGGGTGAAATACTTTTTTCTTTTTGCCCAATATGGAACCATCAAATCCTTATAAAACAATATCACTACATTCCGATATAACAGTTTAACTAAGCTATCAGATGCTTGATTTGATTTCATAACGATTGCTTGGGTAATATCTTATCAAGTAAAGAAATTAGACAAATACACAATATCAAAGTGGGGAAAGATTTGTCCCCACTTTATTTCATAGTTTTTGCCATTTCTGAATCTTTTATAATTTTGTCCAATAAATCCACTCACTCAATCGTATTTATTATGAAGACAAAAAAAGGAGAACATATTATGAAAAAAATACGCACAATTAGTTTACTAACAACCGCTGGTCTTGCCCTTGCTGGTTGCTCGCTAGCAGGAATTGACTTAGGCGGAAGCGAAGAAAATATCGATTCGCTAGTCACGACCAAAACAATGGCATTTCAAGCCACAACTGGTCTTTCTTTAGTTAAGGATTTAGGTAACACAATTGCCGTTTCAACAATGAGTGATCAAGAAGTTATTACTTCTGAAGTTGAAGAAGAAACGAGTGAAGAAGAAGTGGATGAAGTCACGGAAACTAGCGACATCACTAGCGAAGAAGATATTGAAACTAGTGATAGTGATGATGACGATGATTCTCAAGCGGAAGTCAGTGTAGAAGAGCCGGATATCCCTGTTGCAACTCTTGATTTGTTATTTACAAATGGTCTTGACTTTAGTGTCGACCACCAAGTTAGTGATCGTGAAGGTTATACTAATCTAGATGTCATCGCCTTTAATGTCTTAGGTGAAACCGAAGTCAGCTATTCCTTATATTATAATGTTGAAACACTTGAGGAAGACGATGAATTAACAAGTGAAGAAATTATTGAGGAAGAACTTACAGATGAATCTTCCCTTGATGGTGAAGAAAATATCAATAGTGAAACACCGGAAACGACTGAAGAAACAGGCGAAGAGACAGAAGAGGATAGTGAAGAACAAGTTAATATTTCTTTAGAAAAACGTCATGGTAATGGTCAAGATGATCAAGATGACGATGACGATGAAGACGAAGAGGACTATGGAAATGGTCATCAAAATGGCGATCACGATGGTGAAGGAAATGGCGAGCAAAATCAAAATAGAGAACAAGAGCGTGAACAAAATAAAGATGAACTTAAAATTACAGGTCTAGCAGTTGTGGGCGATGAAGAATATCGCTTCATGTCGAAAACTGAAATCGATGAAGATAGTGATGAAAAAGAAATAGAAATGAAATTCATGCTCTTCAAAGATGAAATGAACTTTATCTCCATCAAACAAGAAATTGAAACCGAAGGTGTTGAAGGAACTGCTGATTATGAATACGAAGAAGAATTTAAATATATGGTCGTCGAAAAAGGACAAAGAACCCGGCAATTTAAATTAGAAATTGAACAAGAAGATGGCGAACAAGAACTTGAAGTAAAAATCGATGGTGTTAAATATGAAGTTAGTTATCAAATGATTGATGGTCGAACCTTCATTCATATCGACACTAATGGCCGTGGTGAATTTGTTTATGAAAAGATTATCGTCACTGATGAACTAACTGGCGAAACAAGTTTAGACTATATTCTTCAATAGAATAGTCTATATATCCCCCCACATTAGGCCCACATCAATGTGGGCCCTCCTAAAAATAAAAAAGAATGGTATCTAACCATTCTTTTCTTCTTGTTTGATATATTGATAGTAGCTATATTGTTGTTTTTCTTCTGCGCGCTCAAGCATTTTTTGATATATTTCATTTCTTAATTTATGCCGCGCTTCACTTTTAGCTAACTCCTTATCAGGATAAAAGGGGCCATCAAGATAATGAATAACTCGTGGTCGTTTAATACTTTTAAATATTCCCCGACGTTGATGATAAGTTGTCGTGAGCGTGATAACTGGTGCGTTAAATCTTACAGGATAATATAGTGTTGCCGGATCAAAGGGTCGAATCTTAGTGTAGTATGGCCAAATGTGTTTTTCGGGAAAAATTGTCACACTACATTTTTGTTTCAAGCGATAGTCGATTGCATTTAACAATTTTTTTTGTGCACATAAGTCTTGTTCAACAAGCGGGATTGCACCAAGCATTTTAACAATGGTACGAATACCTTTGATGGAAAAGGCATCAGGATTTGACACGATATAATTTTTCCGCCCAATTTTTAGGGTGTTAGGTCTAAAAGCATCAAGAATGTCACCGGTATGATTGCCATAGATAAAGAATCCTTGGCCTTTAACTTTTTTTAGGACCTTACGATTTTTTAGTTTTGTCGCAAAAATTACTTTCATGATCAAATAGACGATTGGCCGGGCAATTAGATGATATAAGACAAACGAACCCAAGAGGAAAAAAGGGTTTTTATCAACATAGGGATAATTTGTGGGCAATTGTTTGGTTACAATATTATTGCCCGCGAAATCATCAGTTAACTCATTGTTGTAATAATAAACTTTCGCTTTTGGCATTTGCAATTACTTCCATAAACATAGCTTCCATTTTATCCATCGATACTTCAACACTATCAACAACTGGACTCTTAGCGTATTCTTCACCCATTCTCACTCTTTCATCTTCATGATCAAACCAGTAATCAATCTTGTCGGATAAATCACGAGCATCATTGACCTTGAATAGGCTACGTTCATCAAGCGCAAAGGCCTTAGTGGCACAACCAGGCGAATTTGCAATCACGGGAACTCGGCCACACTTGATTGCTTCTAAGCAAGAAATAGCTTCAATTTCTATTTCTGCGGGATGGACATAAAGGTCTGCCATATTGATCATATCGTTGAGCTCATCAAAGGAGAAGAACTTCATTATTGGTTGATTGCTTAGTGTCTTTCGGGCCAGCTTTTTAAGGTTTTTTTCTTGTGGTCCTTGCCCGGCAAACACTAGTTGAATATCACTTTCGTATTTAGAAAGGGCAACCGCTCTAATTAAAACTGTGTGGGACTTTTCTTTGCTCATCCGACCAGTAAAAAGAATAATTTTTTTATCTTTTAGATGGGCTGGCCGCTCAACTTTTTTTTGATGAAAATTATGGCGAACACCATTAGAGACGATGTATCCATTTGTTGGACCAACAATATCTTCGAACACATCACGAATAAATTTTGTTGGATAATGAATTGCCGAACAGTGTTGGTAAAGTCCAGCATAATAGCGGCGATAAATAAAGCGATTAAATGCTTTGCTCCTCATACAGTTGAGGACGTGACTAGAAAAGTTTTCCGCTTGAGCGTGAAAACCACCTGTCACAGGAATGTTTAATTCGCGTTTAATGAATTTAGCCACCTTTGATCCAAGGAAAATTGGCATTGTTACATGAACAACATCACTACCTTTACAAGCCGCTCTGATAATTTTACGATCCATTTTTGCTAGGACAACGTTATTAGCCTTGACGATGGGATCAATTGGCCCTAGTGATTGAATTGGGAGGACGTAAAAATCTTTTTGTCCCTTACGGAATTGATCACCACAGATAACATTGACCTGATGGCCTTTTTCTCTTAGTGAGTTGATAAGATTGAAAGTTGCGACGGTTGTGCCATTATTTTCTTCACCCAAGACAGGGGCGATAATTGTTATTTTCATAGTAAAACTCCTTTCGACTGTCTATAGTATTATTCTTAAAAGCTTTTTTGCCTATAAACTACGAGCTTTTTGATTCCCTAATATCAAACACTAGCGGTTGAGTCGATTCTACTATCAGTAGACAAAGCCATAAAAAGGGATTAAAATAACGTAATGAGAGATGAATTAGACCTTAATCAAATTGTTGCGAATAATATCGTGGAGTTAAGAAAAGAAGCTAAGTGGACGCAAGTCGAACTTGCTGAGAAGCTTCACTACACTGATAAGGCTGTTAGTAAGTGGGAGCGAGGGGAATCAATTCCTGAACTTGTGACCCTTAAAAAAATAGCGGAAATTTTTGGTGTGACAATTGACTATATTACCTCTGAGCGCCCACGTGAAGAGAAAAAAGAGTTTATGCTACCAAAGGTTATTCAAGTTAACCGGATGCTCATCACCGGGATTGTAAGCTCTTTTGTATTTATTATTGCGACAATTATTTTTGTCTATGGCTATCTTTATTTGCGACGGAGCGAATTTTGGACGGCCTTTATTTGGGCGGTTCCTGTTTCGATGACACTATTAATCTTCTTTAATCGGGCGTGGGGTAAACGAAAATATTCTTTCTATATTTATTCAGTGCTACTTTGGTCACTAATAACAGCAATATTTATTCAAACATATCAATTTGATACATGGATGCTCTATATTATTGGTATCCCAATTCAGATTACAACAATTCTATTTTCATTTTTAAAAAAATAAAATACCTGATGACTCTCAGGTATTTTTATATAGAAGAAAATTTTTAGACGCTTGCTTGAAGAATCTGATCGCACTTAGCGATGATTTTTTTCTTTTGGGTGTTTACTTCAAGCTCTTGTTGTTTAAGATAATAGTCTACATTAATTTGATTTTGTAGTTTTACAAATATATCTAATCGTTTTCTTATTGCACTAGATTCGGCTTTGACACCGAGTTTACGCATTTGTTCGACAATTGTGGCATTGAATGTGAGCATATATGCTAGTTCGTCAGGCGTTAGATTGATAAATTCGTCGAGAATTTTTTGCTCATTAGTGTGAGTTTTAACGACATAGGCAATACCTGCTGCACCAATACCACTAACAAGAGAAATACTTGTTGTGGTCACAAGACTAGAAACTAGTCCTCCGCCAAGCGTAGCCCCGGTCCCTAAGCCAATAAGTGGTAGTGTTGCAATACTTAAAATTCCAGCGACAAGAACTGACGATACAAGCCCAACTTTTAATAATTCTTCAGACGAGACTTTGTTGGTGAGACTAATATCTTTATAGTTTTTCTTTACGCTTTTCTCTAGTTCAGTCAAGGTCGAATCACTAGGGAAAGCTAGGCGAAGCGAAAGTTCTTTAAATACTTCCTTTTTGCTCGTATTACTAACTTCAAGCGGGAGTGAAAAGATAAACTTAAGGGCAAGAACAAGACGCCGTTCAAAAAAGTCATCGTCTTCGACATAACTACGACTTACTTTTTCAAGTCGTTCCCTGCTTAAATCTTTAAAACCCGCTCCCTGTGCTTCATCTTCAATTTGACTGAGCATCGACGTCGTTTTCTCTAAATTATCACGAGTTGATTTTGCTAGATTAAGCAGGTTTTGGACTTTAGCGTTGATTGATAAATTTTTATCGAGTTCGCTAACATCCTTAACTAACTTTTCTCTTTCAACTTGATAGAGACGATGGGTAAAATGAAAATGTAATTCCAATTCTTGTTCAATTTTGTGCCGAAGGGCCTTTTTTAACCGCATATTATTACTCCTTTTTACTTAATTTATCGTAGTAGACATAGACATCTTTTTTCTTGGCATCCTGATTGTTTTTGATATATTCAAATAGAAGATAAAGGTCATGACGAATATAAATTCCATTGCCTCCAACAAAGAGTTCGATGTACTTATAAAGCGTTGGTCGTGAAATATTAGTCAGCGTTGATAGTTCCACTAGTGTAATTCCAATTTTCTTTAAATTTAACATTGCTTTACCTCTCAAGTTCATACTACACTATTTTACAAAATATGTAAAAATATTTTACAATAATTTTTCCATTCAAGTTTTTAGTGAATTAATATTCAATAGTGTAAGAAAATATTTAAGTATAGATTTTGTAATGTTATTCTAATAGAGAACAGGAGACAAATATGATCATTGGATGTGTCAAAGAAATTAAAAATAATGAATTTAGAGTGGGCTTAACTCCCACAAGTGTCAAGGCTTATGTTGATAATGGCCACGAAGTACTGATGCAAAAAGGAGCTGGTATTGGATCGGGGTTTATTGATGAAGATTATACTGGAGTTGGCGCAGAAATTATTGACGAAGCTAGTGAAGTATGGGCAAAAAGTGAGATGGTTATTAAGGTCAAGGAACCACTTGCAAGTGAATATCAATACTTTCGGCCGGGGTTAATCATTTATACCTTCCTCCATTTAGCAGCCGATAAGGCTTTAACTAAGGCGCTTTTAGATAGTGGAGTCAGTGCAATCGCCTACGAAACAATTGCCGATGAAACTGGACTCCCATGTCTTAGACCGATGAGCGAAATTGCTGGACGAGTGTCAATTTTAGAAGCTAATCGCTTTCTTTATAAATATAACGGTGGCCAAGGGGTTTTAATTTCACCAATTGCTGGAGTTCCCCATACCAAGGTAACAATCCTTGGCGCGGGTATTGTTGGTAGTGCTGCCCTAGCTAATGCCTATGGATTAGGCGCCGAGGTAACAATTTTAGATATCAATGAAATGAAATTATCATTACTCAAACAAAAGTACCCATATGTCAACACCCTCATCAGTAATGAAGAAAATGTTAAAGCTTCGCTAAAAGATGCTGATATTGTTGTTTCAGGTGTGCTTCTTCCGGGTGCGAGTGCTCCGAAGATGATAAAGCGTGAATACTACTTATTCATGAAAAAAGGTGCAGTTATTGCCGACGTTGCCATTGATCAAGGTGGTTCAACCGAAGTAAGTCGTCCGACCACGCATGATAACCCTGTTTATGAAGTTGATGGTATTATTCATTACATGGTCGCAAATATTCCTGGAGCCGTTCCAAAAACTGCGACACTAGCGCTAAATTTTACAACGCTAAAATATGGATTAATGATTGCAAACCTAGGCTTAGAAAAAGCCCTAGAAGATCCTTCTCTTAAACTAGGGCTTAATACATATAAGGGTGAAATTACGCACGAGGGCGTAAGAAAAGCTTTTCTATAATTGTATTTGACGTTTACGGTAGAAGTAGTAGCCAGTAATTGATGTTACACTTAATCCTAGAATTACTAAAAACACTAAGGTCTCGTTATTACTATTATGTGTAGTAGCGGGGCCTTTTATTTCTAGTAGCGGATTACCGCTTCCATCAACCATAAAATCATCGTTAGCGTAAACTGTATAGCGCTCCACTAAGAGTAAGTAACGGGCGCGAGCATCGATTATTGTTGCATCAGTTGAAGTTATAAATAAATCTTTAGTCGCGGATGACATATAGTTATATTCGCTTTTTAAATCTGTCCAAGGAATGGTGAGAACAATATTAGAATCTTCACAGTATGGACCAGTGATATTACGGAAATATTCGGCATAGGCTAGCGCTTGCTCTTCAACTGTAACTCCTTGACTAACCCAATTAACAGTATGACTACCAAGATAAGTAAAAGTGTCAGATGGAAAACTATCCCACTCACTAGGGTCATATGTTGTTTTACCACTAAAGACCTCAGGTTTGCGGACTAAAGTAACATTTTCAGCAAAGTTTGTTTCAACACCTATTTGCCCGATAATATCTATAGCAACGCCATCTTTATAAAGTTCGATTACATCGTTACCGTTAAAGGAAGTAAAACCCGCAGTGGCATCGCCAACGGAACTAATATCAACTACAGAACTACTATTGTAGATAACCCAGACATCGCCAGGTTCTATGTAACTACCTTCAGCTGGTGTATAGGTGTTGCCAGCTGTAATAGCGCCATTAACATAACTTTTGATAGTGTAACCAGTCAAATAAATCCTTGAGGATGTACCATTATATAATTCGACTGCTTTATTATTACTTGAACCCTCAATATATTCCGAGAAAAATAGATCATCAGCAATCGCAATAGTCCCTATTTGAACATCTTGATTTGTGACTTTGACCGAAAAAGTATTTGAAAGTGTTCCATAACTAATCTGTCCAGTTTGATCGCCTAGCTTGGCGGTATCAGGGGTAGTTGTTAAAACCAAATCTTCGCTTGGCGCGACTCGTTCAAATTGTCCATTAATCGTTTCAAAAACAACCTTCGCAGTCAATCCTTCATCAGCATATGTTTCACCAAGTTTGAATGTTGTGACTGAAGGAGTAATGGTAAGTGTTGTATCCAAACTATCAGCAACATAGATTGAATAGTAAACATATTTTGTTACTTGTTCATTTGTGAATGAAATTGTCACTATTTTTTCTCCACTAGTGGATAGTACAAAATTGGCTTGACCCTGAAGAGAAATTGTTGGGGATACGATTACTTGTGAGCTATTGTCACTAAAATGAGCAGTGATTTCTAACCCGGTCGTATCAAGTGTTTCGCCAAGAAAATAGTTGTTGATATTTGCAGGGTTCGTAATTGAAATTGATGTTAGTTCTGCTGTAGGAGTTGGGTCATAATATGGGCAACTTCCAACCAGACAAACATTTGTCGAGCTAATATTAGCTCCAGGACCGGTGTAAGAAGTATCGAAGGCAATTTTTGCTAATTCGGGATAATCGATGAATGGGTTACGATTAAGCTGAAAATTATTGTAGATTAGATTGTTACGATGAATTTCATATTCGTCGACAGGGTCAAGCTCATGCCAAGCTAATAATGTTTCTAAGTCACCTACAGCATTAGGATTTTCTAAGGGGGAAGGTGAACCATTAACAAGCACTAATTTTGGGTGGTCCGCATCAACATTAAAATAGTAGCGAGCTGGCATGTAAAACATAGCGCGAGCAATGTCGCCCTTATATTCGTCAAGTGGTTCAAAAACTTTATCAGTTTCTCCAGCAATATTGCCGTAACGGCCAACATAGGTTCCATAGTCATTTACTACAGTAGTAATCTTACTTGTTGGGACACCATAGTTATAATTGCTATGTCCTTGTTGATTACCTCTAACATCAGCGGCGACTAAATGATGAAAATCACTGCCAGCACCATAATTTCGATCATCAAAACCACGCGATTGGGCCCATAAGTGTTCTCTATCAAAACTAACACGAGTTGCCCCGTCGTTTTTGAAACGATCTGCAGTTAGTTTACTGTCATTATAATCGGCGTAAAATTTTCGTAAAAACGGATTGTCATTTTCATAGTCATAATTTGTTAGATTAGCAGATTGAGCATCACTTAATTGCCAATTCCGATCAATAATTTTATATGCTGTTCGATCTGATTCATTATCAAAATTATATTCGCGATGGTCATCGATAATGCTATTTAGAGCTTGTAAGAGCTTATCTCCACTAAGCCCATTAGCAGCGCTATAATAGCTCGCAATTTCTGTACCTGATCGATCAGTAATATTGACATTTGGAGGTAGGACTTGAGCATCAGCATCTACTACTTCTTTTTGAATATTCAAATGACTAAAGATGACCCCAGTAATAAGTGCTAGGGATAGGATTATTAAAAATTTATTTTTATTTTTTTTCATAATTTTACCGATATTTTTTATATTTTTTATTAGTGTGACTAAAATGTAACATTATTAGTAATTATTGTCACTAGTAAAACATATACAAGAAATTGCTAATTTCATAAATTCGGAGTATTATGTTTTTAGTTATGAAAACACAGTTAACAAAGTTAAATAAGTATATATCGTTCCTACCATTCATTCTCGTTACTGCGCTAACGATGTTGATATACGAACAAGTTTATGCCCCAAACGGGATAATTTTTCCTAATACTGAATTTATTGGCTTTTTGTTTTTAGTTGTTGCTAATATAACGCTTGCGATTTTGATGAGTTATGTCCAACAATTTGATGACAAACAAAAAAAGATTAGATTGCTTTTACTCTATACACTGCTAGTAATCACAGCCCTATCTTTACTTAATGCTGTTATAATTCCATCAAGTGAAGTTGTTGAATTTGTCACAAGTGATGGAGTTGAATTTGAACTGCTCTTCAATGTTTCGCGCCGTGATCGCTTTTGGTCAGTTTTATTACTATTTGTTAGTGTATCCTTTATTTATGTGATGGCCTTAGTTCTTCCACGCAAAACATACTTCCGTCAATTTGCCCTACTTATTAGTTATTCACTGATGTTTTATGGTTTAGGTATTACTATCTATTCATTTGTTACAGAGTTTGATGTTTATATTGATCTGATTAAAATTGGTTACGCTAACGCAAATATACCGGTTCCAATCGGTCCATACACAAATCGCAATGTTTTTGCTAGCTACCTACTTACTAGCTTGATGTTTGCTATCTTTCTCTATTTCTTTTATAAAACCAGAAAAATTCGTTTTCTATTTATCTTTTTGACAATTCCCTTATTAGTGGCGATATATTTTACTTTCTCAAAGACAAACATGGTTTTATCTGCTCTTGCATTTTTACTTGTATTCTTACGCCACACATTTCTCTTACTCAAACGGCATAAAATTCGGTTTTTAATTGAAACACTAGTGGCCCTAAGTCTTTTAACTTTTGTGCTTATATTCCGCTTAGTTCCCATCCTTCAAACAACCCAAGTTGGCCGCGCCTTTGTCAATATTATTCCTGACAATTTATTTGAAGTCGGAGTCAGTACAATGAATTCACGCTTACGCCTATGGGAGATGGCATGGGAAGTTATTATTTCGCGGCCACGGAGTTTTCTTTTAGGTGATGGAATATATATTAGTCGTAAACTTTATGAGTTACGGATAGTCTATGAACTACCAAACGCTGGACACTGGGGATTTGGTCACTACCATTCGGGCTATTTTGAAATTTTCCATACATTTGGCTTTATTGGTTTCTTACTATATCTAATTATTCTTTTTGTCTTACTAATCAAAATATTCATCTTTATGAAAAAAATGCCCGCACCAGGCTTTTTCCTTTTTATCTCATTTATTGTCTTTGTTAGTCGGGCCACAGTTGAGCCAATTATGCTCCTTGTTTTTCGCACTGAAAGTATCTTAGCTTCACTAGCGCTTGTTTTCCCGTATTTCTATTTTACAAATCTTAAGCAAGAACGTAGTGCTAGAGCGCAACAACTTATCGAAGAAGTAGCATCTTAGTTAGCAGTCAAATATTTATGAATAAAAAACGGATAGAATTTAATCTATCCGTTATTTTGTTTTTTACTCGGCTCGCACATTGTATTTACGAGAAATGGTTTCTGTATGCTTGATGTGATCAGTGTTTGATAAGTGCGCGGCAGCATCTTCATCGAGGACGACCGTTGCTTCACCGCTATAAAGTTGAATTGCACTAGCCGTTACTTGGCTAGTGATACATCCTTCGAGCGCAAGTTTAATAATTTTTGCCTTCTTTTGGCCACTAGCGAGGAGGATGAGGCGCTTAGCGTCAAGAATTGTTCCAACCCCCATTGTGAGACAGAAGTGAGGCATTTCATCACGACTAAGACCAACTTTACGATAAAAATCTTCGTAATTATCGTCAAGAGTTTGTCTGGTTAGGGCCACTACGTGGGAGCGACTCCCTAAACTTGAACCTGGTTCATTAAAGCCCCAGTGACCATCACGGCCAATTCCTAGTAGTTGGAGATCAATTCCTCCAACCTCTTTAATTTTTGCTTCATAGTCTAGACATGTTTGATAAGGATCTTTAGTGTAACCGTCAAAGAAGAAAATGTTTTCTTTTTTGATGTCAATATGACTAAAGAATTCTTCGTGCATATAACGGGCACAAGATTTATCAAGGCCATAAGGTTTAATAATATCAAAACCTTCACCAAGATATTCGTAAAGTGTAAAAGCCTTTACGTTTTTAAAAGAGATATCTCCCGACTTATACATTTTAATAAGTTCGCGGTAGACACCAATGGGGGTAAAGCCAGTGGCAAGTCCAAGCACACTTTCGGGTTTTGCTTTTACCTGCTCGGCAATAAGAAAGGCCGCAGCCTTCGACATTTCGTCGTAGTCTTTTCTGATAATAATCGCCATATTATAGTTCCTTTGTTGAGTTGTATGTGTATATATTACCCCAAAGGGATAATTTTATCTAGTCGCTAATTTATTGTAGTATAATTATATTGATATTTGGAGGCCGAATATGAACATCTTATTTTTATTGACACCAAAGAAAAATGTCCTATTTTTAAATGTTAATATGCGAATTGAAGACGCATTAGCACTTTTAAAAGACGTGAGATACTCATCGGTACCACTTTTAGATGAAAGCGGTTACTATGTTGGTACAATTACGGAAGGCGACCTTTTATGGCACTTACAAAATAGTGAAGACCATAAAAAAGCTTTGAAAGTTAAACTTGGTGAAATTCACCGTTATCGCGATTATAAGGTCGCTGGGATTGACACCCATCTTGACGAGCTATTTGTTGTCGCAATTTCACAAAACTATATTCCCATCATTGATGATCGGCAATTTTTTATTGGCATTATTACGCGAAGAGAAATTATTAGCTATTACAATACGCTTCTTAAAGAGTATAAGGGAATAAAATACAATAGTAACAATCCAGCACTAGATGTCTTATACCGGCGGCGGAGCATTCGAAAATTTAGTCAGGAAAAAATTGATGAGGCAATAATCGACGATATCATTAAGGCCGGCTTACTGGCTCCAAGTGCCCGACACAAACGACCAATTAATATTCTTTTTAGTGACGATCAAGTTAAATTTAGTAATCTTTTTGCTAAGAGTGCTAGTTTTAAACTTCTTAATGAAGCACCCTATGCCTTGTTTATCTTTGGCGATATGACACTTGAAGACAATGAATTCTTACTTAACAATAATGCAAGTGCGACAACAATGAATCTTCTTAACGCTATTACAAGTTTTAATTTAGGCGGCGTGTGGTTAGGAGCGGCCAAACAAGCAAGTAATGCCGAACTCGTTAGCACTCTTTTTAACGTGCCAGCAAAGCAAAAACTTTATGCGATCATTGCCTTTGGTGTTGCTGATGAAGTTAAAGAAGTTCGTGATGATATTGATTTTTCGCTTGTCCATAAAAATAAGTGGTAGTGATGAATAAAAAAAATAGAGACAATAAAAAAAGTGTGGTTAAGATTTTACAAGTTTTACTTGTTTTCTCAATCTATGCCCTGATTGGTGGTGCGTTTTTTCTTGCTTATCATTTATCAGGTTTTACCCTTAATGATTTAAAAGACTATCTTAATAATATTGGTGTTTGGGCCTATGTCTTATTTATTGCTGTGCAAGTATTCACTAATGTTGTCTTATTTATTATTCCTGGACAAACTTTACAGTTTATTGCTCTTGGCCTCTCTATTTTTTCGCCACTTGTAACTTTTCTTGTTGTAATAAGTGGGACAGTAATCGCCTCGGTGATTAATTTTTTAATTGGTCGCCTCCTAGGCAAGCGCTTTGTTAAAAGAATTATTGGTCAAGATACCTATCATAAATATCAGCATAAACTTAACACTAAGGCCTATGTTTATTATCCATTAATGATGTTACTACCATTTTTTCCTGATGATGAGATTACAATTTTAGCCGGACTAACAAAAATGAATATCGTTTACTTTTTGTTTTCAACAATTGTCACGAGGGCCGTGGGCGTTGCAATCTTTACATTTTTACCCGGTCAAATTGAATTTAGTTATGAAAATAATTTGGAACTTGGCTTAATAATCGCAGGAATTATCTTTATTGCCGTGATGTTAATCTACTTAATTGCTCAATTTGAGCGACTAATTGCACGATTAATCGATTAAGCAGACGAAAATTAGCCTTATTCGGTAAAAATTTGCTATAATAGAAGAGAATCAAGGGGTGAAATAATGGCAAAAAATATTTTAGTAGTTACAGGTAGTGCAAGAAAAGAAGGCAATTCAATGAGCCTTGCTTACGCGTTTATCAAGGGGGCGCGTGTAAGTGAAAATGCTGTCCATCGTTTTGATGCAGCCAACAAGAAGATTCTTCCATGTCGAGGTTGTGAAAACTGCTGGCGTCGAGGAAAACCATCAATGGTTGATGATGATTTTAATGTTGTCGCACCCTACATCCAAGTGAGTGATATATTAGTGCTAGTCACACCAGTTTACTTTGGTGGGATGGCCGCTAGTGTTAAGTTATTTGTCGATAAATTATATGCTTATCTAGTTCCGCAACGTAAACGTGATTTAAAATTTCAAAAAGCTTACTTAATTGCGGTATGTGAAGAGGCTGATGAAGAAATGTTTACAGGCGTTAAATATGAATTTTCGCAAGTGCTAAAATCATTTGGCGTCAGCGATTTTGAAATGCTCCTGGTTCCTGGTGTTAAAGATATCGGGGATATTAATAAGGGAACCCATCTTAATGATGCCTTTGAAATGGGCAAAAGAATCGTTTAAATCTTATGAAACTAAGTGCCTTAAAATTTAGAGCTACGCCCAGCGAAGTTTTTAAATTTCTCATCGTGCAAATTCTTTTACTAATTGTTACACTTTATATTTATTTGCCCTGGTTTATTAATAACGTCTATGAGTTTTATGTTAATAATCTAGTGTCCACTAACAATGAACCACAGCTAACAATCACTTATAAAAAGGACACCCTTGGTGTCTTCCTATTGTTTTTGGTCAATTATCTTTTAATTATCGTTACGCTTGGAATTTATACATTTTGGGCTGTCCCAAAAATAGCTAACTTTTTTGCCGAGCGGACAAGTATTGAAATCAAAGAGTGGGAATAAGCTACAACAAACACTTAATAAATCGTCGCTAACGCGGCGTTTTTTTATTATAATAAAACCAAGTTAGGAGGAGAAGATGGAAAACTTTTTATTCATTAGTCCTGATTTCCCTAAAATTTATGAAAACTTTCCTCATCGCCTTAAAGCCGTGGGGTTTAATGTAATTGCAATTGGGGCCACACCTTATCATAGTCTTAGTCAAAAACTAAAAGAAAGTCTCAGTGAATATTATTATTGTCCTGATCTAAACGACTACAATAGTGTATATAAGGCCACAGCCTTTCTTATTTTTAAACATGGTCGCATCAAGTATCTAGAATCAAACAATGAACATTGGTTGGAAAATGATGCTAGATTACGGCAAGATTTTAACATTGAAGGCCTCCACCCTAGTGACTTAGTGGCGATAAAGCATAAGTCAAAAATGAAAGAGTATTACCGTAAAGCCGGCGTTAAATGTGTAAGTTATGCTCTTGTTGATAAAGAAGAAGACTTTGATGATTTTCTTGAAGATTATGGCTATCCCCTATTTATAAAACCAGATGTTGGTGTCGGCGCTAGTGACAGTTTCAAAATAAATAGCGATTTAGATAAGAAAAACTTTTTTGCGACAAAAAAGCAGCTTACATATATTGTTGAACCCTTTGTTGATGGTCTCATTACAAGTTTTGATGCACTAGTGGACGCTAGTGGTCAGGTGGTGTTTGCGACATCACATATTTTTCCCGTCGCCAACCATGAAATTGCTCAAGGTGTCAGTGATGATTATTACTTTTCGACCCCAAAAGTTGATCCTCAACTATATGATATTGGTCAAAGAGTGATCAATGCATTTAAAATTAAAAAACGGGCCGTACACTTGGAATTTTTCAAATTAAATGCCGATACTAGTTATGGGAAAAAAGATGAATATATTGGTCTAGAAGTTAATATGCGCTCACCTGGAGGCTATATACCCGAGATGATTTCTAGCGCCTCAAATGTTGATTACTATGATATTTATGCACGAATTATGATGGGGTTAGAAGTAATTATTGATGAAAATCGTCCCACCCATTTTGGACTAGAAGTAAGTCGAAGAAAAGAATTTTTAGATACTTACCGTTATACAAATGAAGAAATTATTGCAATCTATCAAAATATCATCATTGATCATGGACTATATCCAGAAATATTAGCAGCAGGGATGGGAGATTTCTATTTTGTTGGCTTATTTAATCAACTAGAGGCTGCTTTAACCTTTAAAAACAGCGTCTTAGAGCGTAAACTATAAGTAATAGGAGTAAAGATATATGAAAGTATTAGTAACTGGTGGAACTGGCTTTATTGGTTCGCACACTGCGGTTGAATTAATCGAAAAAGGCCATGCTGTAGTTCTAGTTGATAATCTTGTAAATTCTAAACTAGAAGTCGTTGATAAAATTAAAAAGATAACAGGAATCAAACCGGAATTTTATCAAGTTGAAATGCTTGATAAAAAAGCCCTAAAAGAAGTATTTAAAGAACATAATTTTGATGCGATTATTCATTTTGCGGGTTTAAAAGCAGTTGGTGAAAGTGTCGCTAAACCACTAGAATATTATCGTAACAATCTAGATTCAACCCTGACACTATTAGAACTAATGCTTGAATTCAATGTTAAAAACATTGTCTTTTCTAGTAGCGCGACAGTATATGGCACTCCTAATCATGTTCCATTGAGTGAAAAAGACCCAATTGGCGGCACAACTAATCCTTATGGAACGACCAAATTAATGATTGAATATATTCTCCAAGATTTTTGTCTGGCTCATCCAAGCTTTAAGGCAATTGCCCTACGATACTTTAATCCAGTTGGTGCCCACCCTAGTGGTCTAATTGGCGAGGATCCACAAGGGCTACCTAATAATTTAATGCCCTATGTTTCGAAAGTTGCTGCCGGTAAACTTGCATATCTTTCGGTTTATGGTGATGATTATAAGACAAAAGATGGGACAGGTGTTCGCGACTATATTCATGTTGTTGATCTTGCTCATGGGCATCTTTTAGCACTCGAAAACTTTGATAAGATTAGTGGTTTCGATGCAATAAATTTAGGAACTGGTAAAGGAACCTCAGTCTTAGAGTTAGTAAGCGCGTATGAAGTGGCAAATAATATCAAGATTCCTTATCAGATAAAAGCAAGACGTCCGGGGGATGTTGATGAAAATTATGCTGATGCTAGTAAGGCATTAGAACTTTTAGGATTTAAAACTAGATATAGTATTGGTGAGGCTTGTAAACATGCCTATGAATATGAAAAAAACAACCGCTAAAGGTAAAATTGAGCGCTTTAACTTACTAGCCGAGGGACTAGATGATTCACTAAGAACGATTCGTGTTTATCTCCCACCAAATTATGATACAAGTCTTGAGCGCTATCCGGTTTTATATATGCATGATGGGCAAAACCTATTTTTTAATCGTGAAACTAAATATAAAAATGGTTCGTGGCAAGTTCATAAAACTTTTGATCATTTCTATCAGCAAAATCTTGGTGGCTTTATTGTTGTTGGCGTTAATTCGTCGGAACAAGATCGGACAAATGAATTGAGTCTTTTAGCTATTCAAAAGCGCTATGCGATGAAAGATAAAGATCCTAAGCAGGCCTTGGGTCGAGAATATGAGAAGTTTTTTACCATTGAGTTAAAAAACTATATTGATCGTCACTATCGCACAAATGCGGATATTTCTTATATTGGCGGATCAAGCATGGGCGGAATTAGTTCGCTCTTAATTGCTCTCCGTAATCCTGGCTTATATCAAGGCGCACTATGTTTTACACCCGCGGGAATGATTCATTATCAAAAAGATATTAAATGGTTGTTTAAAAGCCAAATTGCAAAGTTTAATCAACTAAATATTCCGCTTCCTAAACTTTATTTTATGGTTGGAGGAGTAGGGTTAGAAACGATCATTAAACCATTTTGTGATTTTGCTGTCCCTTTTTTAGTTAGTCACGGTTATGAATATAATAAAAACATTACGTATTCTTATCGTAGTAAAGCATTACATATCGAAAAAGCCTGGGCCAAAGAGCTACCCAAAGCTTTTATATGGTTGATCGAATAAACTAGCGTTTACCCGCAAGATAATCTTTATAACTAATAGTAGTGGAGACCCCCTTGTGATAGTGGTGGCCTTCTCTTTTATGTTCAGGTGGTAGCTTCATATAGTCGCCGTATTTAGCGCTTAAATATTCATGATACTTGCTAGGTACAATCGCCTCAACACCTTCAAATGTAACTTTTTGCCCACTACCGTATATTTCTTTTGGTAGAGCTTCCTTATTAAAGGTCCAAAATATCAGATAACTACCGACTAGTGTGGCCTTATCAAAACTAATAGCCTTCATCCACCCAATCATTAACTTTGTCATCCAATTAAAAATATTTAGCGGTAAGAAGATGATTGATACAAGGTAGAGAAGGATTTGAATAAACCATGTATGCTTGCGTGGTCGGGCCCAAAAATGTCCAAGAAATGAAAGATAAAACATCACCCATATTAAATATGGTTTAGGACCAAGGGCTTTTTTGGCATTTTTTCTTTTACTCATGCCATCAATTGGGAAAATATCAATCCATAAACCATGATTAATATTATGATAGAGGTAAAAGTTTTCAATGTATGTCGTATCACTATTACGTACTTTGGCAAAACCTTGAGAATAGCTTTTGTCACTTTGATGATTTTGTAAAAAAAATGGAGCCTGGAATTCTTTACCTAAGCGCATTAATTTATCATAGTCCCTACGCGGCATGGCCACATCCATATCATCATCCCAAGGGATAAAGCCTTTGTGTCTAATTGCGCCTAGCGCAGTCCCACTTGCCAAATAGTAACGGAGTCCATGTTTTTCACAGACGCGTTTAAATTCAATAAAAATATCGAGCATCTTTGCTTGTAGTTCGTTCACATTCTACCTCATCTCTATATTAAGTATATTGTAAGTTGTTTCTTATTAATTATATCGACTAAGAGCGATAAATGCGATAAATAGTCGAAATATTTACCACTCGCGCTTTTTTTCTTGTGCTAACATATACTTAAGGAGCAAATGCATATGAATAATCTATTGAAAGTCAAAGTAAACGAGTCTTTAAATCTATATGGTAAAGTTTGGCCATTAGAAGCGGCCAAGGCTAATGTTATGATCATCACCGGGATGGAAGAGCACACTTCTAGATACGATCACTTTGCCGCATTTCTTAATCAGCAAGGATTTAGTGTTCACGCGCTTGATTACTTTGGTCAAGGGGAGAATGTCTTAAGTAAAGAACAAGTCCTAGGCGCGGTTCCTTTTGATGGCTTTCGACTTTATACCGACACGCTTGGTGCTTATATCAAAAAGATTAAGGGAGATTTACCACTTTTTGTGATTGGCCATTCAATGGGCTCATTTTTAGCCCAAGAACTAGCGCAAAAGTATTCTTCAACGATTGATAAACTTGTCGTTATCGGTTCAAACGGACCTGACCCTCTCCTTAAGATTGGGTTTTTATTAGCGAAACTAACAGTTAGAAAGTATAACTATCATAAGACGAGTAAACTTCTTTCCTCAATGGCGGTTGGTCAATATCATAAATCAGTTGAAAATCATCAAACGACAGCAGATTGGCTCTCCTATAATGAAGGAAATGTTAATACATATTTAAAAGATCCTCTCAGTGGTATTACTTCCTCAAAAGGCTTTTATAAAGAACTACTACGAGGAACAAGTCGTCTATATAATAAAAAGAATGTTGTGAGAATAAGAAAAGATTTACCTATCTATATTACAGCCGGACAAGATGACCCAGTTGGTAAAAAGGGAAAGGGAGTTAATAAACTATACGAAATGTATAAGCGACTAAACTTTCAAAATGTTGACATCAAAATATATAAAATGATGAGACATGAAAT
>CAYZOC010000019.1:0-11022 GCA_964480275.1 uncultured Staphylococcaceae bacterium
GATTTATGAATATATTTGTAGACCCTTACAATAGTGTTCCTAGTATCATTTAGAATGGTAAGATGATAAACAATATATAAAAAACTAATTATATAGACGATTTATATATTGAAATATAAGTTTTTAATCACTTATACTTAAGGTACAAACATAGATCTGGAGCAAATAATGGCGATTATTTTTAATCACGCTGATCGATACATCGAGTTTAGTTTACTCGAATGTGGTCGCGAAAAATGTATTCCAAACAAAAAATTTTCCTTTACACCGAAAAGTTACTTTTTAATGCACTATGTTTTAAGTGGTCAAGGAACAGTGGAAATTGATAACAAACAATATCATCTAAAAAAAGGCAGTGCCTTTATTATTTCTCCTCACTATATTCCGCATTATTATCCAGACACAAATGATCCTTGGACCTACGTTTGGGTTGGCTTTGGTGGATTAAATGCTGGTGAATATATGGATCGCGCTAATGTATCACTGAAAACACCAATTATTCATGATGATAGTGAACAAACACTTAGATATTTAATGGAGAAACTTCATAAATCATTTCTAGATACAGGATATTTAGGAATGAATTGTCTAGGCTTAGGTTATCAAATTATTGCCGCAATATTAAAAATTGGTCATCGGATCGAAGATGGGCTTCCTCAGCCTGTTCGCCATGTCAATGCCGCGAAGGATTATATATTAAATAACTTTCAATTCAATATTACGATCAATGATATCGCAAACAATGTTGGTGTAACAACTAATTATCTTGCAAATATATTTAAAGACACTATTGGATTAAGTCCTAAACAATTTCTTACTAATATAAGAATTACGCGAGCGTGTAACCTATTACGAGTCAACACCTACCAAATTAAAGAGATAGGTAAACGAGTAGGCTATCCCAATCAACTTCACTTCTCAAGTTCATTTAAAAAAACAATCGGTATCTCTCCTCTAGAATATCGGCGAAAGGAAATAGAAAAACATGAAATCAGCTAAACTACCATTATTATTAACACTAGGCGCACTAATTCTATCTGCCTGTAATACGAGCATTAGTTCGCTCGACAACTCTTCAACTAGTGAAAATCCTAACAATAAGTATCCAGGACCAAATTTCACTTATTCAGGTGAGTCATTTGAACCAATTTTAGGGACATTGACTAATGATGAAACTTTTGATTATGAAGATATAATTGTTAATCCTGTTGCTAATATTCGTGACGATTTTGCGATGGGTGTTGATGCCTCTATGGTCAAGACGGTCGAAGAAAATGGTGGAGTCTATTACAACAAAGAAGGAGTTGAACAGGATGTTTTTCAAATCATGGCCCAAGAAGGGGTTAATTTCTTCCGCGTTAGAATATGGAATGCGCCTTATAATCTTTTAGATGATCCCTATGGTGGCGGTTCTGTTGATGTCAGGGAAGCAATTTCAATGAGTAAACGCGCACAAGCAGCGGGTATGAATGTGATGGTTGATCTTCACTATAGTGATTTTTGGGCTGACCCCGAAAAGCAAAGAACTCCAACCTCATGGTCTTCGAAAAATCAAAACGAATTAGAACAAGCTGTGGAACAATTTACTTCGCAAACACTTAATAGTTTTAAAAATGAAGGTGTTAATGTGCAAGCCATTCAAATTGGTAATGAAATTAACAATGGAATGCTTTATCCAATTGGTAAAATCGATTGGGGTAATAAAGAAGAGAGTTTTATCGTTTTAAGTAACCTTATTAAAGCAGGAATTCGCGGGGCTAAAGCCTCAATGCCTGATATTTATTCAGTTATTCACCTTGCTAATGGTGGTTCATGGGATGAATTCCGGTCATTCTTTAATGAATTAGAAGATAATGATGTCCCATATGATATCATTGGTGCTTCTTATTATCCTTATTATCATGGAAGTCTTGAAGCACTACAAAACAACCTCAATAACATTGCCGAGACCTTTAATAAATCGGTTATTGTCGCAGAGATGAGTTATGGATTTACCAATGATTATACGGCAAATACCGCTAATATTTATAATGTTGAAATGGAAGAGGCGGGTAAATATAAAACAAGTGTTCAAGGACAAGCAACGGCAATCCACGATGTTGTAAAAATCATTGCCGACGTGCCTAATAATCGCGGGCTTGGAATATTCTATTGGGAACCAGCATGGCTTCCAGTTGAAAATGCTTCATGGGCAACCGCGGAGGGACAAGCTTGGATTGAATATGGTGACGCGAATGATTATGAAAACGTATCACAATTTAATGATGGATTAGCGACTTGGTCGAATCAGGCATTATTTTCCTACACAGGAAAAATGCTCCCATCACTACAAACATTTTCTCTTTTAAGAGAAGATCGCGTTAGTGTCACAGAGGTAGCAGTTAATGTAAGAAGTGAAAGTATTGAAGTGACACTCAATGCCGCTAATAATGAAACACTACCTGATAAATATTATGTTGAAACAAATTTAGATTCGGTGAGACTTATGCCAGTAGTTTGGGACTTAGAACAAGTTGATTTAAGTCAACCTGGCGAATACGTTGTTGATGGACTAGTTGTCGAAAAGTTTGCTGTCACTGCTAATGTCCGGGTTATTCAAAACTTTGTACAAGATCCTGGATTTGAAAATCAAAGCACTCAAGGTGATAATCTTGGTAATCCATGGCTTGCTAGTAGTGATACCCACGCAAGTCCACACGATGTCTTAAGATTAAATCGTAAAGCTCAAGATGTAAGAACTGGTAATGCCGACCTTAACTGGTATCATTCTCGCGATACATTCCACTTTAAAGCCAGTCAAGAGATTACGTTAACTGAAGCAGGAGTGTATTCACTAAAAGCGTATGTAATGGCGGTAGCACCTAATGATATTGCCCATGAACAACTTGATATCTTTGTTACTCTTCCTGGTGGCACTACTCTACGTGTGGATATGAAAAATGAAGTTCAAGGCTGGGGAACAGCCATGCAATTTTACAAGGAAGCTCTGATTGCTAATATTGAAGTTGAGGCTAACCAAACGATTAGTATAGGAATTGAAGGAAGAGCCCTCCCAGGAGCGTGGGGCCATGTTGATGATTTTGAATTAATTAAACTTGAGGCGAAATAATGAAAGATAAATTAATTTTAAACCTTATTCACCGACCAGAAATGGTCCCAGAGTATGCTGAAAAAGTAGTTGGGCATGGGAAAAGTGAAAACATTAGTGATGAAAAATTATTAACGGAATCACTCGATATTTTCATTCTTCAGCAAGAAATAGCCCACAAAAATGGTTTAAAAACCACAATTCAAATGACTTATGCTAGTTTATTTAATGATCAAGCGGTGAAGATTGCAAAAGAGCATCATCAAAAGTATGGTGATGAAATTGCCTTGACACTATTAGGCTTACCCTGCGAACAGTTTCGAAATAAATATAAGACCAAAGACTTTTGTATTTGGATGTTTGAAATGGAAGATAAAAAGAGCATCGTCGATGATGTGTTTGGCTTATTCTATCAAAAGTTTGGTTTCTATCCAGAGTCAACAGGTTCCTACTATATGGACGCGGATTTAATAAATTATATTAAGGAAAAATATCCCAGTGTAATATCTGCGGTGGCTACATGTTGGGAAGAAGGGCCCAAGGCTTATCACACGACGAATAATAGTTGGTATACCTTTATGGATGGTGGTCCGTGGAACCCATGGATTCCTAGTAAAGTCAACACCCATGTTCCAGCAGAAAATGAAGATGAAGATAGTGGTATTGTTGCCATTCCGCATCTAAGTCGTGATCTTAATGCCTGCTTTGATGGTAATGGTTCTAATTTTGGTACCCATCCGCAAAATGTTTTACGGGGGATGATTTACGAAAATAATGAACTGCCGTATCTATATAATATTATCGATCAATATCATCATCTTGCTAAATATAATCGCGGTTACAGTTATAACATGATGTTTGTTGGCCCCGGATGGATGAATAAGATGGGAAGATGGGAAGCCCCATATGATTTATTAGTTAAATCTTATGAAGATGGTGTTGGCTATTATGGCGAACTCAAGAAAAAGGGTCAGCTTGTTGATATGACGATGGCGGAATTTGCTCGACACTACCGCAAGGTTAAAACTTATAAAGAGCCAGAAGTCGCGTTATGGACAGACATTCTATATGGAAGTGATAAACAATACTTTTGGTATTTAGATCCATATATGCGTACTTGCGTTGATCTCAACCAAGGAGGAGCCTTAATTGATCTTCGACCATATGTAGCCAAGCTTTATCTACCAGTCGGAATTGACACAGATCGAGTTTATGATGCTAGTTATCCATATTTAATTCAGGCAAATTATCGGGCTGGTTATTTTACTCATTATGCTGGTGAAGGAACACTTAAATCAACGAAGGTTACGTATAATGGTGAAGAAGTTGATCTTGCTTTATGTCGAAGCAAGGGTAGGCATATTGACGAAGGCAAGAGACGAATTTTACGCCTTGATCCAATCCAAGTTGAATTCAAAAATCTAACAATTGAAATAGCGACAGATATAATTTTCCATCAAGGTAGCGGCGAAATAATCTATAAACGTAAAATCACCAAGTCTTCAAATCCTGATGCACTAGTGGAATTCAATGATTATGTAACCGCAACCTATGGCACAACTGAATATGCTGAGGATATGAAAAGCATTGTTTTAGGCTTAGGCAAAGAGCAAAAAATTAATTATTACTACAAAAACCGTGAAGAAGAAATAAGTAGTCAAGAAGCTTATGCAATTATTCCACCAGTTGACACCCACCTTTCAATTAGAAGTGATGGCGAATATATCGCATACTTTAAAGAAGGTTATGCCTTCTCCCCGATGCTTACACTGGGGATTAAGAAAAACTTAAAACTAGATGAGGAGATATGCACATGGCTCAAGCTCGCAAAGGTCGCCTAAATTATCGCTGTCCTGCTTGTTTTATGCGGGATATCGATATTGACATGTTTTACGATGAAAAGAAGGATGAATACTACTGTTTAAGATGTAATTATTTGGGCAATGAAGAGGATGTTCTTGCTAAAAATAAAATGGCAAGATTTCGTTATCGTTATATTAGTCATCGGATTACAAAATTTCCTGATGACGAGGAGTAAAGATGGACTTTTCTCGTGTATTTGAGCTAATTAGAAGTAAGCGCCACTTTTTTACGCAACGAAGTGATTTTAAAGTTGAAGAAAAATCACGTGCCAATTATGTCACTAGTATCGACCAAACAATTCAACAAGAAATTAGAACTGGCTTAGAACAACTATTCCCTTCGATTGACTTTGTTGGCGAAGAAGCAAGCAAGCACACGACAAGCAAACTTTTTTGGCTACTTGATCCAATAGATGGAACACAAAATTTTATTAAGGGTCAATATCCTTCAATGATTTCTCTAGCACTAGTGGAAAGAGGACAAGTCGTTTTTGCGCTAATTTATGATCCTTATTTTGATCAAATGTATCATGCTCTACTAGGTAAGGGGGCCTATCAAGAAGATCAACGACTTAGTGTCAGTACGACAAAAGTAGAAAACGCAATCGTTATGGTTGGAACCTCGCCCTATAGTCGCCACTTGAGTTTAAATACATTTAACCTCGCAAAAAATATATTTGAAAAGGCGAATGATATTCGAAGAAGTGGAAGTGCCTGCTACGACTTGGTTCAGGTTGCCACCGGTCAAGCAGATGGTTACGTTGAACTCTTTGTTCATAGTTGGGACTATGCTGCGGGACTTTTACTTATAAATGAAGCTGGTGGTCAGGTTAGTGATAACAAGGGCAACTCAATTTCTAATATCAGAGTTGGCACAACTTCTATTGTCGCTAGTAACAAGATTATTCATCAAGATTTAATCGTTCTTAGCAAGGAGGCTTTATGAAAAAAGCATTCATCGTTGGCATGGATATTAGTTCTTTTCCTAGCCTTGTTGGCCAAGGACTAACTAGTTTAGGTGATGAACTATCATTTTTAAAGACGCTTAAAGCCAAAGGTGTAACTTCAATTAGGTTGCGGCTTTATGTTGATCCAAGTGATGAAGAAGGCCGGCCCTATGGAGGCGGGAATAATGATTTATCGAGCACCTTAATTTTTGCCAAAAAAATAAGACAAGAGGGGCTTGATGTACTATTAGATTTTCATTATTCAGATTTTTGGGCTGATCCCGGCAAACAAACAATGCCAAAAATTTGGAAAGACCTCGATTTTGAATGCTTAAATGTCAAAGTATATGAATATACACGCGAGGTATTAGAAATATTTAAAGCAAATAAAATTGACCTTGCTATGATTCAAACTGGCAATGAAATAACCAACGGGATGTTATGGCCGATGGGAAAGTTATATGAAAAAGATCAAGAAATAGATGGAGGGTTTGCGCGTTTCGCTCGTCTACTTAAAAGCGCTAATAAAGCGGTCCGTGAAGTTTACCCAAATAGCGAAGTGATCATTCATCTTGATCGCGGTGGCGATAAGAATCTTTATCACCAATTCTTTACACGCCTAGCAAAGCATGCACTTGATTATGATGTAATAGGACTATCTTATTATCCTTATTGGCATGGAAGCCTTGATGATTTAAAAGAAAATTTATTGATGATCAAAAGTTCGTTTAATAAAAAAGTTATGATTATGGAAACTTCATATGCTTACGTAAATAACATTGGAGATGCTCCGCTTGTGATGAATGAGGGGGCTATTGAACGAAAAGATGGATGGCCACCCTACGCTTTTACTAAACTTGGGCAAAAAGAGTTTATGAGTGATTTAGTCACACTGCTCCTGAGTCTAGAAATCGATGGCTTATATTATTGGGAACCAGCTTGGCTTTATATCGAAGGCGATACATGGGCAACTTTAGAAGGACGACGCTATATTAATGAAACTCATAAAAAAGATGGTAATGAGTGGGCCAACCAAGCCCTATTTGATCAAAAAGGTCAGGCTAACCCCGCTCTAGAAATATTTAATAAACTAATAGGAGAACGATGATGAAAAGTAAACGAATGATACTCTTAGGTTTGACGACAACACTCTTAGCGGCCTGTAGTGGAGGAAGCGGGGGCACGGACAAGATAGTGTTAAAATTATGGGAAGATATTAACAATCATGAAATGATTAGAACGCTACTTGACCAATACATTGCTAACTATAAAGAAGATTTTCCTGCTGCTGCAGATTTAGAAATTCAACTGATTGAAGAAAAAGAATCAAAGGCCGTTAGTGATCTTTCACTTGATGGACCCAGCGGACAAGGACCAGATTTATTTGCCTTTGTTCATGACACGCTTTCAAGTGCGGTCAGTAATGATCTAATCGCGGAAAACATATATAAAGCCGATACAATCAATAATCATTCAAGTGATAGTGTTGCTGCCTTTACTTATGAAAATAAGCTTTATGGCTATCCAATTACTGCTGAGTCGATGACTATCATGTATAACAAAGAAGATCTAGCAGCTGAGGACGTTGTTTCGATGGAAGCCTTGAAAGCAAGTGGAAAGAAACTAGTTTTTGATGTTGCTAACACTGATTCTAGTGCCTACTATACATTTAGTCTTTTTAATGACGCAAATTTATTTGGTGAGAATGGGACTGATAAAAATAGTCTTGATTTAGCGACAACAAATTCGATTACAAATATGACAAGTTTAACTAAAGACTATCGTGACCTTGTTGTTAATCAAACACCAGATAGCGCTATTTCAATTATAAATAGTGGACAAGCAAGTGCAGTTATCTCTAGTCCATATCTTTGGCCATTAATTAAAGATGCTCTTGGTGTAAATGCAGGGATTGCCCCACTTCCAACAATAAATGGCCAAGATCAACGACCATTTTCTGGCTATAAAGGCTATGGCGTTTCTCGCTATAGTGAATATCCACATTTAGCACATGATTTAGCAAAATATCTCACGGATGAATTTTCACAATTATATCGGCTTAGACAATTAGAAATTATGCCAACATTTTCTAGTAATCGGATTACAAATGAAGTTGATGATGTTGAATCAAGTTCAGTGTTTCGTAGTTCATTAGAAAAATCGATTTTAATGCCAAATATTGTTGCCATGGGCTCGTTTTGGGCACCAATGAATGACACTGTCACGGAAATTTGGAATCTTGGCACAAGCGCTACTGCGGCCCAAGTCGAAACAATTCTTAGCGCAGCAACAGAGGAAATTCAAAATAGTATTTAAACAATGGAAACTAATAGTTATCAAGAAAATGTAATTAGCTATGAGGCGTTCTCCCTTAAGCATCCAGGACTGATGGCCCGCTTTCTTTATCCTTTTATCATTTTCAAGAAACTTAAAAGTGTTGTTGATGAAAAGAATAAAAAAGCCTTAAATGCATCATTAATTTTACCTGGTTTAGGACGCAGTTTTTTCGGGTTATTTGAAGACTTAGTGCTTGGAATAATACTACTAGGTGCTTATTTAAGCTATTTCATCGCTAGTGGTTATAAGCATCTATTTGGGATTGAAACCCTAACGTTCTTTCCCCTTTGGGTTATTCCCGTCTTCTTATTTTTACTATACCTACTATTTCACTATCAAAGTTTTAAAAAGACAGTCTTTGATGTTTATGCACTAAATCGGGGCAAGAAGCTTGAACCTAGTCCTCTTGTTACGCGCTTTAAAAAAATTGAGCGCCAAGTCACGCACGCAAATAAGGTGATTGATTATACATATCGAAGGGGAAATAGGAGCACACGCTTCAATCTAATTAGCGGTTATCTAGTTCCATTCCTTCCATTTTTATTAAGAAATCAACTGGTCAAGGGCTTTAGTATTCTTGTTAGTTTCGGCGCTTACTTTACTTATATGGGGATGCAAGGTTTTGCTAGTCTTGATCATATGATTAATCTAAGTACATATGTGGGTGATCGTCGTCAACCGCTTGTCTATGGCATTATTGCGATTATATTTACTCTTTATATCTTATTTGTCTATGTCACAAGTCAAGTCGCTAATGTTAATGCGGAAAATGCACTTTTAAATGGCCGTAAGATTGTCACAATCAAACAAGAAGTTGAAGATTTAAAAAATAAAACTGCATATAAAATAATGATATTCATACCAATCATTGGTGCGGTTTTATTTACAGTGATTCCGCTTGCATTTATGATTAGTCTCGCCTTTACCAACTTTAATCTAGCAAGACAAGTGGGAATTAATCGCTTTATTTGGACTAAACTAGATAGCTTCCGTAGTCTATTTGATGGTGGCACTAATTTTCAAGCCTTTGTCAATGTGTTCAACTGGACGATGGTCTGGTCATTTTTTGCAACCCTAACAACTTATTTTGGCGGATTTTTTCTCGCGCTTCTTATTGCTAAAAAAACTGTCAAATGGAAAAAACTTTATCGCTCACTTTTCGTGGTCGCGATGGCGGTTCCGCAGTTTGTGAGTCTTCGCGTTATGTATGCAATCTTCCATGACTTTGGCCCAATTAATACGTTGATTATGAATATGGGTGGCGAAGCAATTATGTTTTGGAGTGATGTTAACACCGCGAAAACGTTAATAATTTTAATTAATATGTGGGTAGGTATTCCTTACTTCATGCTACTTATTTCGGGCTTACTTTTAAATATTCCTAAAGATTATTATGAAGCCGCTGAAATTGATGGCGCAAGCAAGTGGCACATCTTTAAGAAAATCACATTCCCATACATTATTTTTGCAACCACCCCACTTTTGATTACAAAGTTTGTTGATAACATTAACAACTTTAATGTTATTTGGCTGTTGACGCGGGGCGGACCATTAGGACAAGGAACTGGTGGTGTAGCTGGTGGGACTGATATTTTCATTACGTGGTTATATAAATTAACAATGTATAACCTTAATGTTGCTGAATATGACATTGGTGCGGCAATTGGAATTATTATGTTCATTATTTCTAGCGTCTTATCTCTCTTGATTTTCCGCAAAACCGGCGCCTATAAAAAAGAAAGTGAGTTCCGTAAATGAACAATGATTTAAGTAAAAAAATTAAACGGGCCCGCTTGGCTAAATTTTATTCTGGTATTTGGAGTAATGTTTTAATATTTGTCCTTGTTGTGATTTGGATGATTCCCATCGTTTGGGTTGTCGCTAATAGTTTTAGAAGTCAACCAGGTTTATATTCTTCGACTTTCTTCCCAACTAGTTACACGCTTGATAATTTTATTACACTTTTCACATCAACTAGATATAGTTATCTAACCTGGGTGTGGAACACCATCCAAATAGCGGTTCTCAACACAGTTTTATCGACGTTTTTCACACTAATTACCGCTTATTCGCTTTCAAGATTCCGTTTCAAAGCACGGAAGCCATTGATGAATATCTCTCTTGTTCTTGGGATGTTCCCTGGCTTTATGGCGATGGTGGCAATCTACCTTATTCTTAATCTACTAGGGTTAGTTGGTAATAAATGGGCACTGTTACTTGTCTATGTTGCCGGTAGTGGCCTCGGCTTCTTTATTTCAAAAGGTTACTTTGATACGATTCCTAGTGATTTAGATGAAGCAGCGATGCTTGATGGGGCAAATCAATTCCAAGTATTCTTTAAAATATTTCTACCGATGGCCAAACCCATCATAATTTATACAGCATTAATGGCCTTTATGGCACCGTGGAGTGATTACATCCTCGCGGGTCTCATCCTTCGCGAACGAAGTGAACAGACGGTAGCTGTTGGTCTATACAATATGACGATTGAAGCAAGTGACATGGCGCAAAACTTTACAATATTTGCCGCTGGATCAATATTTATTGCCATCCCAATTGTCATACTCTACATTGCACTACAACGCTTTATGGTCGAAGGTATTTCGACTGGAGCGGTTAAAGGATAAAGGAGGTAATATAATGATTTTATCCAATAAAAAAGCACATTTTTTTCATCCCAATTCTATTAGCGACACTAGCCTTAACAGCTTGTGGGACTAGCTCAAGTAGCGTAAGTGAGGATTTGAGTGAAACACCAAGCACAAGTGAGGTTAGCGCAACACTAACC
>CAYZOC010000019.1:11122-19053 GCA_964480275.1 uncultured Staphylococcaceae bacterium
AAGTGAGGATTTGAGTGAAACACCAAGCACAAGTGAGGTTAGCGCAACACTAACCTTTGAAGATTTAGTAATCAAGGTTGATGATGCAGTTCCGCTTAATCCAGTTTTCAATCCGACATCCGCGGCAAGTGCGATCACTTATGAAATTGAAGATCCAACAATTGTGTCAATTTCTCGTAGTGGCATTCTTTTAGGCCTTGTCCCAGGGGTGACGAATGTGACAGCGACTAGTGAAACGGAACTTACTGATACCTTCCAAGTAACAGTCGAAGAAAATGATAGACCAGAAGTCACAGCGCTTGAAGAATTTGCCATCATCGGTCAATTTGAAGAAGCAAATCTTCCTGGTTGGCAACTTAGTGGTCCTAGTGCGGAAAAGCATGCGATTGATATTGATGCTGATCGTGAACAAGATGATAGCCAATTAAAACTATGGCCGGGTGATTTTGATGAAGAAGACGAAACAGCTAGCCTTGTCGACTTTACACTTACACTAGTTTATGATGGCGAATTTGAAGCAAGCGACTATACATTAGTATTTGATCTTGTTGGTAATATTGATGTAATTGAAGTTGAACTAGAAGGTACAAGCTATACAAAAGCACTTAAACAAGTAAATATAGGTGGCGCGGCTTATCGGACAACTTATATTGAATTTAGTCTTAATGAAGCCCAAACTCTTGATTTAAGTTTCATGTTCCAAAGTCCAGGAACACAGGCAAACTGGGGATTTCTTGATGATGTCAACCTAGAAGAAGGACACACCAAACCAGAACTTCCAGTTGATCCAGATGATGGCAACCTCTTAAATGATGGTAGTTTTGAAATAGCTAGCGCTCAAGTAGGTTTTCTTGATGAAAATAGTAATGAATTCCTTGACTGGCAAATTGAAGGAACACTTAGAACAATGGAATCAATCAGCTTTGATGAATGGACAACACAAGGAGATTTTTCCTTAAAATATAATTATTATCCAAATAGTGTTGATTCTGAAAGACCAGTTGGTGACATGAAAGTCTACCAATATTTCACAATTGAAGAAGCAGGAATGTTTGATTTATCTTACTATGTTGCAGCCGGTGGTATTATTAATACCAAACTAATCATCATTGTTGATGATATCGAAGTATATGCTCATGACGTTCCTAATTCTAGTACTTATTCTAAGCAAACACTAAACGATATTGAACTACCAGCAGGTGAGGCCGAGTTTAGAATTCATTTCCAAGAAGATAAAGATACGTGGATTCATCTAGACTATATTTTATTAACGGCCCAATAGAATAATCGTAAATAAATGCCGCTTACAATTTTGTAGGGGGCATTTTTTAATTGGGTGTAAGACTTAGATAAGTTTCCTCTTTTACTATTTTTATAGTAAAATCATCTTATACTCTTGAGGAGATTATTATGGACTTATTTATTAATACGTTGAAGGCGATTGTCTTTGGCATTATTGAAGGAATTACAGAGTGGTTACCGATATCATCAACTGGTCACCTCTTAATTGCCGAACAATGGTTGGGTTTTGGTGCTAGGTATGGTAGTGAATTTAGTAATCTTTTTATCGTTGTAATACAATTTGGCGCTATTTTAGCAGTAATAATCGCCTTTTTTAAGAAAATATGGCCATTTGGTAAAAATAAGACACGGGAAGAAAAAGTCAAAGTTTGGATGTTAATCCTCAACGTTGTGATTGCCTGTATCCCCGCTGTTGTTGCGGGCTTATTCCTTGATGACATTATGGATCAATACTTATTTGGTTCGCTTGTGATTGCAATCACATTAATTGTCTATGGAATCATTTTTATTGTTGCCGAAGCGTGGCGTAAGAAAAATCATAATGAGGAAAAAGTATATTTAGAACTAGTGGATATCACTTGGAAGAGTGCTTTAATTATTGGCTTTGCTCAAGTACTCGCTCTTGTGCCTGGTACTTCAAGAAGTGGCGTAACAATTATTGCTGCCTTATTAATCGGATTCTCGCGCCCAAGTGCGGCGGAGTTTTCTTTTATTCTTTCAATTCCAATGATCATCGGCGCTAGTGGACTCAAACTTGTAAAATTTGTCCTTGATGATGCCGCTATTAATTCGATTTCATCAGAGTTACGTATTGAGGCGCTAGTTGTCTTATTGGTGGGAATCCTTGTTTCCTTTATTGTTTCCGTCTTTACAATTAAATACTTCATGAAATTTATTAAGTCAAAAACGTTTATTGGCTTTGGTTACTATCGCATTGCATTAGGAATAATTATATTGATTTTAGGTCTTAGTAAGGTGATACCGCTTTTTACCCCAGATGTAAATTTAAGTTTATTCGATAGTGCGACAAATTTATTAAGGATCCATATAGCAAGATAAAATGAGCACGAACAAGATTCCTAAAATTATTCATTACATCTGGCTTGGAGGCAAGGAAAAACCTGCAAGTGTTTTAAAGTGTCTTGAGTCATGGAAAAAATATTGTCCTGATTTTCAATTTATTGAGTGGAATGAAAAGCGTTTTGAACGTGGGCGAAGTAAAATTGTTGATTACGCTCTAGAAGAAAAAAACTGGGCCTATGCTGCTGATGTTATTCGTGTTGTCGCCCTAGAAGAATATGGTGGTGTCTATTTTGATACTGATCTCGAACTAGTTGCACCAATTGATGACCTTTTAGTTTATGATGCCTTTTTAGGATATGAAAGTAAGTACTGGGTGGGATCAGCGGCCTTAGGAAGTATTCCTCATCACCCGCTTTATCAAAAACTTGTGAAACGTTATTTCTTTGAAGAAAATATTCAGTTTTTAAGTAATCCGCTTTCAGTCCATGCTTTTTCTGCTGTATTAAGAAAAGATTATAAAGTTAAGTTACGCGGACAGTTTCAAAATATTGATAATATTGCTATCCTGCCTGAACCATATTTTTATCCAATTAATTATATGTCACTAAAAGAAAAGCGTGATCAAAATACGAGAGGCATTCATTATTATGCAAGTTCTTGGCATAACAAGAATCAGCAAAGGGGTGCAAGAGTGGCTTATGTGGCGCGTAAACTATTAGGTCGCCACATCTATGGCTTTTTTGAAAAAATTGTTGCCAACAACTTTTATCGGCGCTTAAAAAAACAATTGGTGAGGATGGAAAAAGATGAGTAACATTATCGAAGTAAAAAATCTCACTAAAAGTTTTAAGGATGTTCACGCGGTAAGAGGCATTAGCTTCCATGTCAAAAAAGGTGAATTTTTTGCCTTTTTAGGGCAAAATGGTGCGGGTAAATCAACAACAATTAATATTTTGTGTTCGATTATTAATAAAGATGCAGGTGAAATATTAATTGATGGACTAAGTGTTGATAAAGATAGTGAAAAAATTAAGGGAAAGATTGGGATTGTCTTCCAAAAAAGTGTCCTTGATAATGAACTAACAGTTGCCCAAAACTTATATTCTCGCGCTAGTCTTTATCCAATGAGTAAGGTGATGGCAAGAGATAAAATCCACCAATTAACGGATATATTAGGGCTAGAATCAATTCTTAAACGACCCTATGGTAAACTATCTGGTGGCCAAAAGCGTAAAGTTGATATTGCGCGGGCATTACTTCATAATCCACAAATTTTATTTTTAGATGAGCCAACAACGGGACTAGACCCATCCACTCGTCAAACTGTGTGGGAGACGCTTAATGATTTAATGGCCAAAACAGACCTAACAATCTTTTTGACTACCCATTATATGGAAGAAGTTGCTAAGGCAGATTACGTTGTTATTCTTGATGAAGGAAAGATTAGCGCTAGTGGAAGTCCCGATCAACTTAAGAGTAAATATACTAGCGATATCCTCCGCATTATTAGTAGCGAAAATCAAGAAATTGAAAGCTTACTCAACGAGGGTGAATTTAAATATATCTACCGTAGTGGAGCTTATGAAGTTGAAATTGCTAGTTCGCTAGCTGGTGCGCGTTTAGTGGAAAAGCATCTTGATCTGATGAGGGAATTTGAAATATTAAAAGGCAACATGGATCATGTGTTTTTGAATGTAACAGGAAAGAAAATAGAAGATAGTGATGGAAAAGAGTAATTACGGAAACCATGTAAATAATTATTTATATAACATTTGGCATTTGACCAAACGCAATATTTTAATTTTTTTCCAAAATAAAACGACACTAATATTTTCCCTAATGGCGCCAATATTAATTCTTGTCATATATATATTGTTTATGGGTGAATTTCAAATCGACACAATTAGAGCAATGCTACCTAGTGACACAAGTGTTAGTGATAAAGAAATAGCAATGGTCGCTAATGCCTGGATGATTGCTGGCATTCTAGGTATATCTAGTTTAACAATCTCACTTAATAGTATGTTCGTTGCAATTAGTGACCGTGAGCGAGGGATTGTTGATGATTTTACGGCCTCGCCAGTGCGTTTAGTTAACCTTACACTTAGCTATTTTATTAGTGCTTTTATTATCACTTTCTTCCTTAGTTTAGTGTTTTTAATTGTCGCTATTTTATATTTATTTATCGCTAGTAGTGTGACCTTTACTTTTGCAAATATTATGGAATTGCTAGGGATATTATTATTATCATCGCTGTCTGCTGTTATATTTGTCATGTGTTTAACTGCATTTTTTAAACACACATCAACAGCCGCTTCGTTTACCGGCGTCTTTAGTGCGCTGATTGGCTTTTTGATTGGAGCTTATCTACCAAGTAGTATTCTTCCACTAGGAATCCAAAATTTTGCTAACCTCCTTCCGGGCTCACACGCCACAGGTTTATTTAGAACTGTTTTGATGAATCCTATTTTTGAAAGACTAGCGCCGTCACTACCAAGTGATGTACTTTTAGACATTAAAACTAGTTATGGATTTAATCTAAATCTTTTTGGTGGCCAGTTAGAGAGAACAATGATGTATACATATCTAGGTGTTTCAATTATTGTTTTATTCATTGTTTATCAAGTGATTGGTCTTATCAAAAGACGATTAAAAAAAGATTAGATAGGGTATACTAAAAACTATGAACTGGCAACAACTATTTCAATTAGACTGGAGCAACTTATCCGCGATTGATATTATCAATATCATTAATATCGCATTCACTGGTATTTTTACTCTGATGCTTGCTTATAAAGTCGTGTTTATATTTATTGGTTTTCTCCCACCTCGTCACTATAAGAAAAGTGAGGTTAAGGAAAAAACCTATGCTTTTTTAATTGCCGCAAGAAACGAAGAGTTAGTAATCGATAAACTGCTAGATTCGATAAAAAAACAAGATTACCCAAGTGAGAAGATTACGATTTTTGTTGTAGCCGATAATTGTAGTGATAAGACCAAACAAATAGCCGAATCATATGGGGCCATTGTTTATGAAAGAAGTGACCCTAAACACGCTCGTAAAGGGTATGCGCTTGAATATCTAACGAACATGATCGATAAAGACTATGGCATTCATCATTTTGATGCATATCTAGTCTTCGATGCCGATAATTTATTAAAAAACGATTATGTTAGTCGAATAAACGATGTGTTTATGCAAGGACATAAAATTATTACAAGTTATCGAAATGTTAAGAACTTTGACCATAACTCTATTAGTGCCTCCTATGGTATTCATCAACACCGAACACTAAGGACACATAATAACCCACGAACAATGTTAAATTTAGGCTGTGTTGTTACGGGCACGGGCTTTATGGTTGCTAGTGATGTTCTTGATCAAGATGGCTGGAAGTGGACCTTGCTAAATGAGGACTTAGAATTCACGATTGACGCTGCTAGTCGCGGATATCGAGCCGTATACTGTGCAGATGCTATTTTCTTTGATGAGCAACCAACAACATTAAAGGTGATGATGCGCCAACGGTTACGCTGGGCCAAGGGGTTTTTACAAGTCTTAGTCAGTAAGCACAATCAATTACTACATAATATTTTCTCAAGTAAACGAAGAACATATATTGATAAGAAGCAATCAACACTTACATACCGCTTCATGCAATATGATTTATATTGGCACCTTTTCCCTTATGGACTTATTACGTTCTTTTGGAAAATATTATTTTATATTGTACTTGTTAGTGTTACTGCATTAACGGGCGGAAATGCGATCACGCTGATGACAAATATTGGAATTGACGCGCTAGTATCGCTTGTCCTATTTTGGATTATTGGTATCATTCAAATTCTTCCTGTTGTTATTCTTGAATGGAAACAAATTTATGCCTATCGCATCTATAAAATACTTTTTATGTTTACATTCCCTCTATTTGATATCGTTAGTATTCCCCTTTCCTTGATGGCCTTATTTATCCCACCAGAATGGAAGCGAATTGTGCATGAAGATACTCGTACGATTGAAGTCGTAGATGATTTCTTTACAAGCGAAGAAAAACGCCGTGAAGCTCGGCGTCTTAGAAGAGCGGAAAGACGAAACAATCGGACCAAAACAAATGGATAAGTTTCGCTATCTTTTATCACTAAATGAAATATATTCGGGGTTTGATCAGCAACAAGACTATCACATCTACCATCTAGTTGATCAACTTAATTTAAGATTTATCGTCCGTAAAGGTGATTTTATTACTGTGCTTAATGATGAGGGTGAAAAACAAATTTTTAGTCTTTCACACATGTATAACCGCCGGCTGATTCGTCCTGATCAAGGCTTATTTAAAGTTGAATTTCTTGGTCCGCATAATGATGTAATTCGTCATGATTCAAGTAAGAAGATAAATGATTATGCTGACTTAAAATTAACACTAGAAAAGTATGGCTTTGATGGTTTTTATACTTTGATTAGTGTTGAAGAATTATTATTAACTTTGCAAAAGGGTGCTTTTTTATCAAGCGCGAATAAAAAGGGTAATGATTACCTAGCAAGTAAGTTCTTGCTACAAAAAACAAGTCATCAAGATATACATATTAATTATAAAGATAATATCAATCACTTTGTTCGTCTTCATTATCGGCCTAAAGATGATATGCTTCTAGCGTTTCATCATGCCTTTAATCGCACAAATAAGGCTAAGGTTCTTGTCCAACTAGATTATGACTTAATCAAAGATGCAAAATTAAAAGTATACCCACTAGCTAACTGTGGACTTGATCTGATTTATGACCAACATTTTTATCAATTACACTTAAATAAGGATACTTTTAGTGTTTATCACTTTGAAAAGTATGATTTTGTCGCGATGTTTTCAGCTTATGATAATCATCAACATTCAACGATGGTCCGAACAGCCGAAGTGCTTGTCTTTGATCGCCTACCAACCCAATATATTAAGTGCTTATATTTTGAAAGTGGCGATGAAGAAAATATCTTCCTTCGACGCCTAGAGGAAGTAGATTTAAAAATAGACATCCCAACAAAAATAGATGCGACAAAGTTTGATTAACCTGTCGCTTTTTTATTTTTCTTCAAAAGTCGCAAGATTAAATATATAAAAGCGACACCAATAAAATAGCCAAAAACATCAAGTAGTACATCCGCAAAAGATGGACCCCGTTCAGGGGCAAGTAATTGGAGAACTTCTGATAGACTAGCAATAAAAACGCCAGCGCTCATGACAATAATAAAAATAGTCGTCTCCTTATATTTAAGCCAGGCTCTCCCACTTAATAAGCCAAAGATGCCATCAAGCATAAATAGTCCAAAATGGCCGATTGCTTTGCGAATAAAAGTGTGAAGATTTGCTGACGCTTGACCATCAAGATTTATGTTAAAAATATTTAGAAAAGCAGTGGTAAAGTCAACAAGCATTGAACTTTGATTGCTACTAACCTCGCCACTTGTGCTGGCAAAAAATAGAATCAATCCGCTGAGAAGGATAAATACTACTAAATATACATAATCAATAATGTGGTGTTTACTATTCATAGATACTTATATTATAGCCTTAAATGTTTATTAATAGTTTATAAATCAAGATTCTTATATAATT
>CAYZOC010000020.1:0-18790 GCA_964480275.1 uncultured Staphylococcaceae bacterium
AAGTAAATAATTCATGAGGGTTAACACATAAATGTATAAATTAAACCAAAAAAAGACTCCCTATCTAGCCGCATTAAAAAAATATTTGAATGAGGGGATTTCTCCTTTTGATGTACCTGGTCATCATATGGGCAATACGTCGAATAAATTAAAGGACTTTTTGGGAAAAAAGGTCTTTGAAGCCGATATTAATGCACCAATAGGCTTAGATAACCTTGCTAACCCTACCGGGGTTATTAAAGAGGCGTGTGAGTTAATGGCTGACGCAACAGGGGCTGATCAAGCTTTTCTCCTTATTAACGGCACTAGTAGTGGTATCATTGCTTCGATTTTAGCAACAGTCAATGCAGATGAAAAAATAATTCTGCCACGGAATGTTCATAAATCAATTTTGAGTGCACTAGTCCTTTCAGGTTCGTTTCCGATTTTTGTCAATCCACAAATTGACTCTCAATTAGAAATTGCCAATCAACCATCATTTGAAGATTATAAAAAAGCAATTCTTCGTTACCCAAGCGCGAAAGCAATTTTTGTAATCAATCCCACCTATTTTGGTGCGATAGCGGATTTAGAAAAAATCGTTGCCTTTGCTCATCTTCATAATATGATTGTGATTGTTGATGAAGCTCATGGTGCCCATTACTGTTTTAGCCAAGTTGGTCCCAAAAGCGCGATGGAATGTGGTGCTGATGTCTCTAGCATTAGTATGCATAAAACTGGAGGTTCGCTAACCCAATCAAGTGTGCTTTTGATTAAAGGCGAGCGTGTAAACCCAACAAGTATTCAAAAAGCCTTAAATATTTTAAATACAACTAGTCCATCATCACTATTACTCGCTAGTTTAGATACTTCTCGCCACTATATGGCTAATTATGGCGAGCTTGCATTAGCAAAAACTGTTGCGCTTGCAAAGTATGCTTTCGACCGTATTGGTAAAATTCCTGGTTTTATTCCTCGTGGTAAAAAATATTTTCTTCAACGGGGATGTTATGACTACGATAAGACTAAACTCGTAATCGAATTAGATAAACTAGACCTTAGTGGTCATGAAGTATATCAACTTTTAAAAACTAAATATCATATTCAACTAGAATTAGCCGAAGCCTATACACTACTTGGAATAATTGCAATCGGCACGAAAAAGAAACACATTGATAACCTTTTACTAGCTTTAAAAGATATTAGTATAACTCACTATCATAAAAACTGGAAATATCCTAATCGCAATTACAATATCACTTTTCCATTTGCAATGGTCAAACCTCGTACTGCCTATCATGCTCCGAGCACCAAAGTTCATTTTAGTGAGGCCCTAGGGATGATTAGTAAAGAATCTATTATGATTTACCCGCCAGGTATTCCCCTCATTATTCCTGGTGAAGTATTCACAAAAGAAGTAATTGAGCGCCTTCACACTTATCGAAAAACAGGTGTGACGATTCTTAGCGACTATAAAGATGGTTTCGTCAATGTTATCGATAGTGAAAAATGGAAGCAGTATGCAACTTACAAGCGGAAAATTGATGATTTTATTCGAAAGCGCAAAACGACACCACGCATTGATGGATATCGGATGCCATTTGAAGGTGATAAACATTATGCGACACTGATGTTATTACCATTTAGGAGAGATACCTGGCGCCTAGATGCTAAACCAGCCCAACAAGCATTTAAACGAGTAATAATGGCAATTGCCCAGTTTGAAAAGGTCATCGTCGGTGTTCATCCAAGTATATATCGTAGTGTTTTGGAAGAATATGAAAACATTGATAATGTTTCACTCCTTAAACTTAAATACAATGACGCATGGGCACGCGATAATATGCCAATTTTCATGACGAAAGAGAATCATAGCATCAGGGCAGTAGATTTTCGCTTTAATGCATGGGGTGGCGAAGTGGATGGTCTTTATCAAGACTACAAAGATGATGATTCACTAGCCAAAAAGATTGCTAATAAGTTAAAGGTTGATAGCTATTATTTAGAAAACTTTATCCTGGAAGGCGGTTCAATTCATGTTGATGGCCAAGGTACTCTTATTACGACCGAGGCCTGCCTATTAAGTGATGGGCGAAATCCTTCAATGAGCAAGCAAGAGATTGAAGAACGGTTAAAAACTTACTTTAATGTCGATAAAGTTATTTGGTTAAAAAATGGTATTGTTGGTGACGAAACTAATGAACATGTAGATAATATGGCTTGTTTTGTTCGACCTGGTGTTATTGCTCTAGCCTGGACGGACGATAAGACTAGTCTCCAGTACTTATATTGCCGTGATGCATATAATTTATTAAAGAAAGAAAAAGATGCCCTTGGTAATAGGTTTGAAATTATTAAAGTCAAATTACCACGAGCGCTTTATATGACAACTGATGAGGCAAAAGGAATCAAAAACACTGATCAGCAGGCCAAAGAGCGAAAAGCAGATGATCGTCTAAGTGGATCTTACATAAACTACTATCAAGGTCACGATTTTGTGATTCTACCAAAATTTGGTGTGCCTGAAGATAAAAAAGCGCTGCTGCAATTTAAAAAGCTCTACCCTGACAAGGAAATAGTCCAGGTTGATGGACGTGAAATTCTCCTTGGCGGTGGTAATATTCACTGTATTACAATGCAAGTGCCTGCAATAAGGGAGGAAGAATAATGAAAACTAGAGTTGCCGCGACACAATTAAGTATTAGCTGGGACGTCGAAAACAATCTAAAAAAAGCTGAGGTTGTCGTGCGCGAAGCCGCACAAGCGGGAGCCAATATCATTCTATTACAAGAACTTTTTAAAACTCCATACTTTTGTCAAATTGAAAACTATGAATATTTTAAACTAGCAGAAAGTGTCGATCACTCAAGCTTTATTGCTCATTTTCAAAAATTAGCCAAGGAATTAAATGTCGTACTACCAATCTCATTTTTTGAAAAAGAAGGCAATGTGTTTTTCAACTCATTAGTCATGGTTGATGCTGATGGTAGTATCGTTGGCAAATATCGTAAGGCACATATTCCCACGGGGCAATGCTATGAAGAAAAATTTTACTTTAGCCCTGGTGATGATGATTTTAAGGTTTTTTCAACAAAATTTGCTAAGATTGGTATTGGAATTTGCTGGGATCAATGGTTTCCTGAAGTCGCGCGCATTCTCGCTTTAGAAGGCGCAGAAATCATTTTATATCCAACAGCGATTGGAAGTGAGCCAGTTCTTGATAAGGATAGTAAAAATCATTGGCAGATAGTAATGCGTGGTCATGCCGCGGCTAATATTATTCCAGTTGTTGCAAGTAATCGCGTTGGAGTAGAAAAAGATGGTCAATCGAGTATGGAATTTTTTGGCTCAAGCTTTATTGCCAATGAGTATGGTGAAAAAGTCATGGAATTAGACCGTAAACAAGAAGGATTTATTTGCTTTGATTTTGATCTAGCTAAAATTAATCATCAACGCATAAGTTGGGGGGTCTTTAGAGACCGGCGCCCAGATTTATATAAACGCATCACTAGGTTATAATTTAATGAAATTTATCGACGCCGCTTTAAAAAGTACAACCTTACTTTTTAAGGCGATGTTTGTGAAGTTTATTGTTGTCTTTACGATATTACTGGTAGTGTTTTTTGAGCGGATGTATGTGCTTGGTCTAACGCTTTCTACCATCTATATAATTTCAATTGTTGTTGATCAAGTTACTTACTTTTTTCTTCGTTATCGAAGCAAGAAAATCCAAAAGTATCGCAAATTGATTATTATGTATTTATTAATTTTTGCTTTAGTATTTCCGGCTCTGCCCTTAATTAAAACTCAAGTCAGGACATAAAATTAGACGTGCAATTAAAAGACTAGATCAGATTCATCATAATCATAGGTGAGTCTTTTTTTATAAAAAGATTCATAGAAATTTTGTTTGTTGTTAAAGTCTTTTTCTAGCATTGAACGTTTGTTTTCTTTAAGACTCAAATCTTCGCTTGGATAAATTAGTGGCGCAATAAAGAGGTGATAATAAACTTTATTACCCTTTTTTTCTAATGCGACAAAAGTAGAAATAATCGGAACTTTATATTTACTAGCATAGTGATAGGCACCACTTTTAAGCGGCCGGGGCTTGATATAGGCGGGCCACATTTCTTGTTCGGGATAAAATAAAATAATATGTCCTTTTCCAAGACGCTTTTCAAGAGCAGGATTAAAATTGTGTTCAATATACTTTAAGTTATTCGTAAACGGCATCGTATTAATGTTCTTTAGCAGCCAACCAAGTTTACCCTTCATAAAGATATTCGCCTCGGAAACGACAATCGAAAGTCGATGTTTGTAGCCAATTTTATTGGTTAGAGTCCGAACAACGAGTGAATCTAATGGTGAAAAGTGATTGCAAGTAAGGATTGCACCCTGATTTTTCAAACCTTCAAGGTTATTTAAACCGTGAATAAATGTCGTCTCATTGATATTCTTTGTGACGCGATTAACAACTTTAGTGGCAATATAGCGTTTAATTTTATTAGTTAACCTTCGCTTAGTATTATCATAGGGGATAATATAGCGCTCCCGTTCTATTGGCGTAACAAAATGATCACCAATCATGACCTTAGCGTTTAATTGGTTGGAGTGCAGAGCATCAATTATATTTTCTTTGACTTGTTCAGACACCATACTTATAACTCAAATATTTTTTTGAAGGTAATCTTTTCATCTTTAGCAATTCGGAGCGCATTATTTATAAGACTCTCGATTGCTTTTTGTTCAGCGATTTTGTCTTGAGGCGTAAAACCATTCTTGATTGCTTGTAAGTGCTCATAAAACTCAGTTGCCCGCGCCTTTTCCCAAAAAATATCACCAAAAAGTACACCATCATGGCGCCATGGTTTTTCAAAAGAATTGTAGTGAAGAAGGTTGAGTGTCGTCTTGTCAAATTCTATATCAGGTAGTGGCATTTTATTCCAGCAAACGGGTAATAATACCTTACTATTTCGACAGAGAACATTTAAATAGTCTTGATCAGGACATACACTATCAAAGTTATATTTGACTAAATAATCAAGAAATCTTTCCTCTATTTTTTGCTTTCTAAATTCTTCAAGGTTCATGACTAAGACGCCAGAATTAAAATATTCATCGGCTTTTATGCCAACGGCCTCTTCGACATATTGAACAAACGGTGGAGTGTCAAGGACAAGTCGATCATTAATCGCCGCGACTAATTTACCCTCAATATCAGTTTGATAAAACTTGCTAATGTCTCCAAGGACAACAATATCACCATCAAGATATATTGCCTTGTCTAAGTCTTTAAATAGTGATGGGATAAACATCCGGTAATATATTGCAACACTATAATAATCGCGTAGTCTTAGTGATAATGCTTGGCGAAGAGATTTTATGTGACTGGCAATATCAAAATACTCAACACTAAAATTTTCGTCTTCATATTTGGAAATTTTTCCTTTGTTATTACTTGTGAGCCCTTCATTTAGTATGATGATTCGATAGTCAAATTCACGACTCGCATTTTCTTTTAGTGATGATAGCGCAACCGCTAAGAAGGGAATGTAATTATCATCACAGGCGAAGAAGATTGGTATTTGTTTTTTGTTCATAATTATTTGCTCCTAAATTTAATAATTTGTAAATATTCATCTAGTAAATCATCAAAATGATGACATTTATATACAGTTCTCACCTTATCGACATCCCAGGGCTTGATATTGACAAAATGAAAGCGGGGGAAAATTCGAAATTGCATACTGAAGTGGCGGACGACGGTGTCGTTTCTCACACGCTTTTGCTCATTGAAACGCCGAGGAAGAATTTTAATCTTTTTTGCCATTCTATTAATGCCGGTTTGATCACTTAAAAATACTTCTTTTTGCGCCAATAGTGCGATTACTTTCGTAAAAAGTCCGGTTTTTCTGATCATTTTGACATTTAATAGTAATACTCCAGAATTACAATAATTAGGTCCGAGGAAAAACCTGCCATAACGATCTCTTGTTGCTGCAAGTTCGTAGTTACTTATGTCGATGTTAGCAAGTTCACTTAGATCACGATTGACAATTGTATCAACGTCTAAATAAATGACTTTATCAGGCATCATGTCCAACTTATCAATCAACAGGCGTAGAAGCGCATAGGGGGTATAACGATTAACAAGATTTTTGGAGTGTTTTAAGTGCTTATCGAATTGCTGCCTAACATCAATTAGTGTCACGCTACTCTGAGGATTTACTTGCTTGACTTGCTTGGTGAGTAAATCAATATCTGCTTTTGAAATACTTTTATATTCGTCGTTCAAGTAGCTTAAATCTAATGACAAAACATAAATGTCGACCTTACTTTTAGTGTGAGATATGACCGATAAAACGCTGATGAGTAGACCATCGAACACTTTATAATTTCCCGCGTATACTATATTCATTGTTCGACCCTTTTTTCATATATTATCTTTGTATAGTTAGATTTTTTAGCCCGTGTTTTCATTGTTTTATATACAATTGATTCTAAATCTTTTGCTCTTTCATCTTTGCTTTTTTCCTGCAAACTGCTGAATGGTCCATCAACATAAACGACAATTTTCAGTCTATTAAATAAACCTCTTTGATAGGTTGTCGTAAAAGTAAAGATGGGGACATTTTTTCGAAGTGGATATTTGAATGCACTCGATTTTAGCGGTCGGATATCCGTATAATAAGGCCAAACATGGGCTTCGGGGTAAATAATGATACTATGTCCTTGTCTTATTCTAGTATCAATTGCATTAATAAAATTTTTCCCACTTTCAAAGTCGCTTGGTAAAGGAATGGCCCCGATGAGTTTAGTCGTATCCTTTAAAATTGGAAGACTAACATTACTAGAATCAACAATTGCATAGCTACGTTTTGGAAATACGATAAGAGGTGGGTTAAAGGCATCAAGTTGAGGATGAGTATGATTGGCATAAATGAAATAGCCTGTTTTTCTAAATGACTTAAGAACTTGACGATTAACGTATTTGACACGCCTAAAAACCCTCGAGTATATAAAGGCGATGGGGGTAGCAATAAGGCGGTAACTAAAAAAGGCAATAAGGCGAGCAAATCTTCTTTCATCAATATAACAATAATCCCCCGTGATTACTTTTTGATGAAGTGGTCGCTTCACAAACTCGTCATTTGCTAAATCTTGATAAATTAGTCTTTTCTTTTTTGCCATTACTGTCCCCCAAGACATTTTAATAAATCTATATAGACACGCAATTGGAATAAACTAGATTTGTTTCCTTATTTAGGGAGAGTGATTCCCACAAAATGGGAAATTGACAAAATAACTTGTTTTTGCTATATTTTTAAGGTTAAAGAAAGAAAAAATATGAACAAATTAAAACACGTAATTGCAAACAATTTGATTGAATTACGCAAGGAAAACAAACTAACACAGCAAGAACTAGCAGGTAAAATCAATTATTCTGATAATGCAATTAGTCGCTGGGAACGTGCGGAAGTTACACCAACTATTGAAACTCTAGAATTAGTGGCTGATTTTTATGGTGTGACTGTGACAGATTTGTTAACTGAAAATTTTTGTCTAAAAAATAAGAATCCTGAACCTGGTACGATCCTTAAACGCGTATTTATTTCGCTTTTTTCGATATCAATTGTCTGGATACTAGCAATTCTTGCTTATATTTATATTGATATGTTTAAAGTTGATCTTGGTAGTATCTCCGCTCATGCTTGGCTGGTTTTTATAGCCGCCTTGCCTGTCAGTGCCCTTGTGGGCTTTTACTATAACCGTATGTGGGGGACAAAAATTCTCAACACGATTATTTGGTCGCTTTTTACATGGACACTTTTAACTACTATTCATTTGTATTTTTTGGCAACAACGGGTGAAAACTTGTTTCTAGTATATATATTAGGCGTTCCGGCACAGTTTGCCCTTGTTTTGTGGTTTTTTATTCGAAGATAATTTAAATTTCTCTTTTTGCTATCATATTCCTTGCCCAAACTGGCAAGGTTTTTTATAATAAATATACCCTAGGGGGGTGTCATATGGAACAAAAATTTAAAATTACCGGAATGATGTGTGCCGGATGCGTAAGTAACGTAGAAAAAGCTGTCAAAAAAATTGATGGAGTTGAGCAAGTTGAAGTTAATCTTTTGACCAACTCATTAAAAGTTGTCGTTGAAAATCAATTGTTAATTGATGAAATTATCAGCGTTGTCGATAAGGCAGGTTACAAGGCAGAACTATTTGAGAGTCAACTCGATGGTAAAAAAGCTAAACGTAAATTTCTAAAAAAAAACTTCGTTAAGCTAATTTTGTCAATAATTACCCTACTTATTTTAATGTATTTTGCAATGGGGTCGATGATTGGCTTACCAATTCCTTATACTGACCCTTATCTAGTTGTTAGCACACAACTATTTTTAACACTTGTAATAATTGGCATTTATTTGCCAACTTTTGTCCGCGGCTTTAAGTCGCTTTTTAGTTTTCATCCAAACATGGATACACTAACTACGCTTGGTATAAGTGCGGCAATGATTTATGGCCTCTACTCGCTAATAATGATGTTTCTTTTTCCCGCTCAAGCACACATGTATGCTCATAATGTGTACTTTGAGGCGGCAGCGATGATTCTTGTTTTTGTCTCGATAGGTAATTATCTTGAAGATATTGCCAAGATGAAGACCAAGGGCAGTTTAGAAAAATTAATTAGCTTAGTTCCTGATAAGGGATACAAACAAATTGGTGATGAATTTGTCGAAGTACCGATATCACAAATATATCTAGGGGATATAGTCCGGGTTAATCCTGGTGGAAAAGTACCACTTGATGGAAAAATTATTACAGGATTTGGCGATCTTGACCAGTCAGCGATTACCGGTGAAGCTGATCCAAAATTTAAAACTATTGGTGATGAAGTGATCGGTGCAACGATTAATCGTAATGGTAGTTTCACTTATGAGGTAACAAGAGAAGAAAAAGATTCAACACTAAAAAAAATTATTCGCCTTGTTGAAGATGCCTCTTCCTCAAAGGCTCCGCTTGCCGCTCTAGCTGATCGAATTGCTGGGGTTTTTGTACCAATCGTCATTTTCATCGCACTGATTACATTTATTACTTGGTGGATTATCGGTGATGCTGATTTAGCATTTAATATGGGAATTAGTGTCTTGGTTATTTCCTGTCCTTGTGCGCTTGGTCTAGCCACACCTGTCGCTGTTATGGTTGGTAGTGGTAAGGGAGCAGAAAATGGAATCCTCTACCGCAATGCTAAAAGTATTCAAGCCTTAAGTGGTGTTGATGTCGTGGTTTTTGATAAAACTGGTACTTTAACAAATGGTTTTCTTGAAGTGAATGAAGTAATTTTCAACCAAGACGATCTTAAAAGAATCGCACCAATAATTATGGGCTTAGAACAATTAAATGATCACCCTTTGTCGAAGGCGCTGATAAAGTATTTAGAACTTGACGGTTTTGCGACAATGGAAGGTGTAAGTGGAGAATACCTTCCTGGTAAGGGAATGATTGGCAAAGCAAACTCCAAACACTATATCGTTGGCAATCGCAAACTTTTAGAAGAAGAAGGTGTAGAAATTATAAATAATCCTAGGACAGTCGGCACTCATATTTTTATCAGTGAAGATGGCGTTCAAAAAGGTGTATTTGTCTTAAGAGACGAAATAAAATCAACAAGTGAAGCGGCGATAAAAAAACTTAAAGAACAACATAAAAAAGTAGTTTTGTTAACTGGTGATAACAAAATTAATGCTGAAGATTTAGCGCTTCGGCTAGGGATAAGTGATGTTTATAGCGAAGTGCTTCCCGAACAAAAGGTAGATGTTGTTAATCGATTAAAAAAACAAGGCTTTAAAGTGGCAATGGTTGGCGATGGAATCAATGATGCTCCGGCCCTTGAAAGCGCTGATGTTGGGATTGGCTTAGGTAGTGGAACGCAAATTGCGATTGAAAGTGCAGGAATAATTCTTGTTAATGATGCGCCACTTGATGTATTCCGCGCCCTTAATCTAGCCAAAAAAGTAATTCGAAATATTAAGTGGAATTTATTCTGGGCTTTCTTTTACAATATAATTATGATACCTCTAGCAGCAGGGTTACTTATGGGATTAGGTTATAAACTAACACCAATGATTGCTAGCTTATTTATGTCAGTATCTAGTATTTTTGTTGTTTTAAACGCTCTAACAATACGCTTAAGAAAGTTAGATTAAGGAGGCAATTAAATGCATGCAGATCATAAGAAGGTAAATCGATATATTAATGTGGCCAAAGGTCAACTTGATGGTGTTAGCAAAATGATTGAAGAAGACAAGTACTGTCTAGATATCTCCAATCAAATTTTAGCGGTGATTGCAATGCTTAAAAAAGCAAATCATGAGATAATAAGCGCACATCTTCGTCATTGCGTCGTTAATGCTAAAGGAGATGATTCAACAGAAAAACTTGATGAAATTATTGCCTTACTCAAACGGATAGAGTAAATTAACTCATTTTTGTTAGTAATAACATGGTAAAATTAGATATAGGAACATATATGCGAGAAAATGGATTAATTTACTATCTTAGTGCCAGTAAAACGCTGGCGAGTAATGTAAGCAAACTTACAACTATTCAACTTGGCAAAAGCGAAGTGGTGACTTTTCCTGATAGTGAAATCATTGTTGAAAATGAAACCGCTGTCCAAGGGAAAAATGTTTACGTCATTCAATCGACTTATCGCCCGGTTACTGATCATCTTTTTGAACTTTTGGTTTTTATTGACGGACTAAAAAGAGCAAATGCCAAGAAAATAACCGCAGTTATTCCATATTTTGGCTATGCTCGTCAAGATCGTAAGGTTAAAGCCCAAGAACCGATTACCGCTCGACTGGTAGCCGATATGCTTATTAGTGCCGGAATTGATCAGCTGATCGCGCTTGATCTTCATACTGCACAAGTTCAGGGTTTTTTTGATTGTCCAGTTATTGAGTTGACACCAACACATTTATTTGCCGATTACTATCATCGCCTTGGATTAAAAGATAATGTAGTAGTTGTATCACCAGATCATGGTGGAGTCACAAGAGCGCGGGAACTGGCCCGTGAATTTAAATCATCGACTGTCGCAATTATTGATAAACACCGCGATAATAACAATAAAATTGACTATATGCGTCTGATTGGCGATGTAAAAGATAAAGATGTAATAATTATTGATGACATTATAGATTCCGGATCCACGCTGGTAAAAGCTGCTACAACAGTATTAGAAGCTGGTGCACGACAAGTTTTTGTTGCCGCAAGTCATGGAGTATTTTCTGGTAATGCGCTCAATAAGCTGGAACAATCGCCAATTAAAAAAGTAGTCATTACCGACTCAATCCCCTTTGTGGGACAATCAAACAAGATTGATGTTGTTAGTGTCGCTCCGTTGATTGCAGAATACATTGTTCGCCTAGAAAACTAGTAGACATCTTCTAAATAGTAAACATTAACAATTGAATTATCTTTATCAACCAACATATACGTTGTTAAGTATGTCTCAGTGGATAAGATGATGTCGTTCACACTTGTGATAAAACCGTCATCATTAAGCCTTGTGGCATATTTTTTTTCATTTTCTGGCTCAAAAGCTGCTTGATAGGCTCTTGAAATTAGATCAGTGCAGTAATGTTTTTGTTCCATATCCAACCAAAAAAGGAAGTTGTATAGCGATTTGTGCTCAAATTGATATTCGATGTAGCCAAGAACATCGTCAAGAATTTCTTCATTTACGCCTTTTACTCTGACACTTAATATTTCATGGCGGTAAAAGGGTTGGTACTTCGAAAGCCCACTTTTATCTAGCCAATAATTATTATTAAGATGTTGAAGTTGAGCTGCGCTAACATTGTTATCATATCCTGGGGCAAAAAGCGCTTGGATAAATGAAGAAAAATTTACATTCATTCCGGTTGTTTCATAGAGCCCACCTTCTCGGTCGCGTAGAGAAGAATGTCCACCAAAGTAGTAGCTAATAAATTGGTAAATAAGCGGAATATCACGGAAGGCACTTTGACGATTTAATAGTATATCGCCCATCATTCCGATTTCACGCTTTGCCTCATCATAGAATACATTCCGCTCATCACTTATTTCGTATTCTAAAGCACGTGGGACAGGATAGTAATTCCACAAGTAATTATCATAACCCTCACGACTTAAGCTTGGTGTTGTCTTCGCACGCGAAATAAAGTCTTCAATCATTTTATCGACGCGTCTATTTTCGTCTATTGCGTTAATTAAACTAGAACTTGCCGCTAAAAAGATAACAATTGTGCAAAAAAGGAGAGTCTTACGAGCAATTGGGCGTGTTTTTTGAATGATTTGTTTTATTTTCATCTGTTGGGTACTTTTCATTTATTATATGTCAGTATTATCATTATATAAATTATTATCGACTTTTTAACTTGCGAAGTTTAAACTAAATATAGGAAAATATATGAAAAACGGCAATAAGCGCCATAGGGATTTTTTTGAAAAATTCAAAAAGCAAACCATCTTAAAAATGATGGCTAGTTTTACTGTGACAGCGGTTGTGGCTACGACGGCTGTTGTAATAATCAATCAAGAACAACCTACTTTAGCTTTTAATAGTGTCAGTGCAGTTGGGTCAACGGTGATCTATGACGCAGTAGTTTTCGATCCTGGTCAAACAATTGAAGACGATAGTTTATATATTTATATTGAGAGTTCCCTCGAACGGTACCGGCGTCCTTTGACACTAGGACAAAATTTTGGCACTTTTGAAATGCGCTATTTATCAAGTGAGTACCGCCTCTATATCAAAGCATCGCAGGGTTTTGGCGCTAAAACATTTGATTCACGATTAATTACTAGTAATTTAAGTCTTTCTGGGGCAGTTGTTGCTTATGAAGAAGTGGAAAGTGTTGATGATTACTTTATTGCTTACGAGCTTGAATTATTAGTTAATAATGTTGACAATCAGTTACAAGACATCTTTGTTAGATATGGTTATATTGAATCCTATATGTATGACTCATATCAACAGGAGCCATATGAATATTTGACTCTACCAGTCAGCGACACAAATCAAAAAATCATCATCACTGATATCCCTCGTTACAATCAGACAGTTTTCTTGTATCTTGAAGGAATAGACTCTGAAAATAACACGATTATTTTGGATAGTAAGATATTCAAAACACCAATTGAAATCTTTGGTTCACTTTATATCAGTGATCTTGGATTTGATTATGTTAGTGTTAGTCCCTTTGTTGAACCCAATAATTTAAGCGCGCAGTTAGCGTGGCTTGAACTATACGAAGGTGAAAAGCAAATCAAGAAGATTGATATTGATTTAACCCCAATTGAAGAAGAACAATCACATTATGAACATCAAGCTACTATTATCAACGATCTACAATCGCAAGCAACTTATCGGCTTGTTTTAAAAAACAGTTACATCGATTCCACAACAGGACTAAAAAATGAACAAACGCTCGACCAAGTAACTTTTGTCACCTTGCCAGTTTATAGTGTTGATTTTTCTATTTCAAACGAGTCTACTCTTACAAAATTAAGTCTTACTTTTTTAGGACCCAGTCAAATATTTTCTGAACCAACATATGAAATTGTTGCAACGATTGATAATTTTGCAACTAGTTTAGAATATGGATATTTTCAATTAGTTTCCAGTTCGGAAACTAGTCAAGTGTATGAGGCTTTTACTATTCTAGATTTCGACACAACACCTGAAGTGATCGAGATATATGCAAATAAGACCAGTCAGGATTTAATGCTATATTCACAAAAGGTATTTACTTACACATTGTAAGAACTATAAATGAAAGAGGTTAATATGGAAAAGAAAAAGATTGAAAAAGGTTTGATAATGAAGATTGTCGTTTTCTCACTTATTGGTGTCTTTGTTGTGATTGCTGTTATTTCCGACCTATGGTTATCAACTACTGGATTTGGTAATTTTGTTAATAATACGATAGGTAAGTTTTTTAACATTGTCGGGATTATTGGTAATAATGCAATGGTAATTGCCGAAAGTGTTGTCATCATTGTCTTTTTTTGGCTGTTAAATAAGCTTTTTGAATATTTAGTAATGCCACTTGTTAGAAAGCGGAACCAACGTTCTACCATCTGGGTGATCATTCGAAGTGTATTCAAGTATTTAACGAGTGTAGTGGCAATATTTCTTGTCTTAAGTGCATGGGGAGTTAATACACCAACACTTCTTGCTGGTGCTGGAATTGTTGGCCTAGCGATAAGTTTTGGCGCTCAAAGTTTAATCGAAGACGTGATTGCTGGTTTATTTATCATCTTCGAGAAGCAGTTCATGATTGGTGACATTATCCAAGTCAATAATTTTCGTGGTAAAGTTATTGAAATTGGGATTAGAACCACCTCGTTAGAAGATGTTAATGGCGATATATTAATCGTAAATAACTCTGATATCCGCATGATCGTAAATACTAGTGCAAATCTTTCCCCTGCTATTTGTGATATCTCTGTAAGTTATGGTCAAGACTTAAAGTATATCGAGGGAGTTATCAATAATTCACTAGCTCTGATAAAAGAAAAAATTCCTGATATTGTCGAAGGTCCATATTATTATGGAGTACAAAAACTAGCAGATTCTGCAGTAATTTTACGAATTTATGCCAAGACCGAAGAAAAAAATAAATTTCAAGTTGTGCGTAACTTGAATCGTGAAGTTAAGTTGTTATTTGATCAAAATAAAATCGAAATCCCGTTTCCACAAGTCGTTGTCCATCAAGACATTGCAAAAGGCGAGTAGCTATTTGGCACTCTATTAATTTCTAGTCTTTAAATTTTAGTCTAAAGAATATATAATATCTTTGTAAATAACTTAAGAAAGTGAGATTAATTATTATGGCGGAAGAAAAGAAAAAATATTTATGTTTAGTTTGTGGAGCAATTATAGACAATCCAGATTTCTGTGAATTCTGCGGCGCCACCAGCGAAAGCATCGTCCCTTATGATGGCGATGAAGAACTTTGGGAAAACTAAGAAATAATAATTCGACTAAAGTGTCATCAAGCGATGGCACTTTTTATTATCTTCCAAGGTTTTTTCTTATAGAAAAAAATGCTATAATTTTACTATCAAATCTTAAAGGAATTATTGATTATGAAAACACGATTTATTAATGCTCGTATTCTTACAATGAAAGACGGCGAAAAAATATTTTTAGGCGAGCTTTGGGTTGAAGATGAAAAAATAATTTATTGTGGTCCGAAAACGCATAGTGATATGGACTTTGATCGTGTAATAAACTGTGGCCAAAACTTATTAATGCCAGGATTCAAAAACGCCCATACACATAGTCCGATGACTTTTCTTCGGAGCTTTGCTGATGATCTTCCTCTCCAAGAATGGCTGGAGAAAGCAATTTTTCCCCTTGAAAACAAACTCGAACCAGGTGATCAATATCATCTTGCAAAAGTTGCTTTTGCCGAATATCTAACTAGTGGGATTACTACTTGCTTTGACATGTACTATTCACCGCTTGAGACAGCTAAAGCCGCAATCGATACTGGCTTTAGGGCCGTATTTGTGGGAACAGTAACGAAATATAAAGAAAGTGTTGCCGAGATGAAAGCCGCCTATAAAACAATTAATCAAATGAGCCCTCTTGTTCGTTATGAACTAGGATTTCATGCGGAATATACTGCAAATATTGAAATTTTAAAAGAATTAGCTCGGGCAAGTGAAGAATTGCATGCTCCGATATGGAGTCATATAAGTGAAACAAAACGTGAAGTCGAAGAGTGTAAGAGTCGTCATGGTGTCACACCAGCAGTATTCATTGAATCACTTGGTCTTTATAAATATGGTGGCGGTGGATTCCATGGTGTCCATTTTGAAGAAGAAGACTTTCAAGTTTTTAAACGCAATAATCTTTCAATCGTGACAAATCCAAGTGCGAATACAAAACTAGCAAGTGGAATTGCCCCTGTTAAACGTTTTCTTGATGATGACATCAATATTGCCATTGGCACGGATGGGCCAGCCAGCAATAATGCACTTGATTTCTTCCGTGAAATGTTTTTAGTTACAGGTTTAGCGAAAATAAGAGAAAATGACGCTAGTGTTGTTGATGCACTTAGTGTATTAAAGATGGCTACTGTCAACGGCGCCAAGGCCCTTAACTTAAAAGATGCTGATGTTTTAGCACCTGGTAAATTGGCAGATATTATCATGATCGATCTTTTATCTCCTAATATGCAACCAATCAACAACATCGAAAAGAATATTGTCTATAGTGGGTCTAAGGCTAATGTGTATATGACAATGATTAATGGCAAAATTCTTTATGAAAATGGTGAATTTTTCCTCGATCAACCTATTGAAACAATTTATCAAAAGGCCCAAGAAATTACTGAGCGAATTAAAGGGAACGCCTAATGACGTATTTATGGCAAAAAAGTGATTTTACGCCAGAAGAACTATTCCAAATTCATCAAAGTCCAATCACGATGAATCTTGAAGCCCTAACAACTCTAGGGCTTTTTTATGCTAAAGGCTTATATAACTATAAAAAGTCAAGTGATGAAGCAACATTAGTACTAAATAAAGCGATGGCTAAAAAACACGCACAGGCCTTTTATGTCTATGCTCATCTTGTTCTTGAAAAAGACTTCAAAGGTCAAGCTGATTTGACCAAAAGTGTCGCATACTTAAAAAAGAGCGCCGAACTCGGATTTGATCTTGCGATGGCGAAGTTGGGCGAATATTATCTTGATGGTGTCGGTTTGAAAAAGAGTTATCGTGATGCTGAGAGATGGTTAATAAAGGCACGTACAGCAAGTTCAATCCCTGGACTAAAAAGGTTGATACTCCATTATCAAGAGCTTGGATTTAGCGAGAAAGTTATAGAATTAGAAGATATTATCGATAATTATGTTGATATTCAACCACTTACTTTTTAATTGATTGTAAGTTATATTTAGCTGTTTTGATATCGCTATCATCACATTAGTTTTATTATTTTGTTTTCCAAATAAGGCCCTTTTTGTTATGCTATTTTTGTAGCGTTCGCGCTAGAAATTCTAATTAAGGAGAATTTAATATGAATAAATTTGTAATTATCACTGATGCAACCTGTGACTTACCACAACGTTTTGTTGAAGAATTTAGTCTAGACTACATTCCGATGGAAGTAAACTTTGGTGAAGAAGTTATTAAACAGTATCTAGATGGAAGTGGCCTCAAACTTGATGAATTTTATGCTCGACTTGATAAGGGCGAATTAGCCAAAACGACACTTATCAACATGACGACCTTTGTCGATAAGTTTACCCCTCATCTTGAAAAGGGTCTTGATGTTTTTTACTTAGGCATCAGTAGTGCACTATCTGCGACTTGGATGCAGGCTAATATGGCTCGTGATGAACTATTGGAAAAATTTCCTGAGCGCAAGATTGTCCTTGTAGATACCAAGAGTGCTAGTATTGCCGAAGGCCTTTTAGTTCTTGAAGCACTAAAAAAACAAAAAACAGGATCTACAATTGAAGAAGTTAGAGACCACGTTGAAGCAATGGTCCAAAATGTAATTGCCTTTCTTGCCCCAATTAATCTCGAAACACTTCGGCGTGGAGGACGCTTAAGTGCTGTTAAAGCCATTATTGGAGATACTTTAGGTGTCAAGCCAATCCTGACACTAGATAAAGAAGGAAAACTTGTCCAATTAAGTAAGGCCCGGGGCTTTAAAAACGCGATTAAAACAATGGTCGATATTGCGGATGAACGTCTTGAAAAACCATATACTGGCCCGCTTTACATTGTTCACGCTAATAATGAAGATGCTGCAAATAGTCTTGCGAGCATGTTCAAAGAGCGTTATGGTCATGGTGAAGTGATGATTGCGCCACTTGGCCCAGTAATTTCCGCTCATACGGGCACTGGTGCAGTTTGTGTGGTGTTTCTTGGAAGCCCACGGTAATTATAATTAATTTTCCTTGCATTTTATCTCCCGCTTTGTTAAAATTATTTTACATCGCGGGGTAGAGCAGAGGTAGCTCGTCGGGCCCATAACCCGGAGGTCGGGGGTTCAAATCCCTCCCCCGCAACCAAGAAATTGTAACCTGAGTAATCTCAGGTTTTTTTTATTAGTTGTTATGCTAAAATAAAAAAAAGAGGACAAACATATGACAAAATATAAAACCGTTGTTATTGTTAGGTATTCTAAAAAAGCGATGATGAGTGCGCTCGATCATACTCTCAACAAGATGACAAAGAAGGGCTATGAATTTGTGCAAATGAGTGGCTCCCCATTGGAATCAATTGTTTTACTATTTAAAGAAGTAGAAGTCATTAAAGATAATAAGGGTCCTACTAAAGAAGAGTTAAGAGAAGCCAAGCTAGCTGCAAAAGAAGAAGCGCGTGAACGTAAACTTGAAGATAAAAGAATACGTAAAGAAGCTAAGCGTAAAAAGGCCCTCGAGAAAAAGGCGATAAATATCGAAAAAGCAAAGAAAAAGATTAAGAATCACATCGAAATCGATGAAGTCCAGCAAGATTAATTTGTCCTAGTTTACTCTCTATACTTCTAGTTAGGATTATTTCGACTTTTTACAAAATAACTGTTGATTTTTCTTTGATTTTTAGCAATAATTATAAAGACGCAACTGGACCAGTGGTGTAGTGGTTAACATGTCTCCCTGTCACGGAGAAGATCGAGGGTTCGATCCCCTTCTGGTCCGCCATACGTGGCCCGATAGCTCAGTTGGTAGAGCAATGGACTGAAAATCCATGTGTCGCCGGTTCAAGTCCGGCTTGGGCCACCATC
>CAYZOC010000021.1:0-18738 GCA_964480275.1 uncultured Staphylococcaceae bacterium
ATGTAAATTCGGACCTTTTCTTTTGCCTAGATTATTATTTCTTCTTATTTGCTTCTTTTATTGCATTGGCTTTTGCTCTAAAAACATTGGCATAACCAGGTTTATTTTCCTGACGAGCTCGGGCAATCGCTAGATCGTCTTTTTTAACGTCATGATTGATTGTTGATCCGGCTGCAATAAAGCCTCCATCCTCGATCGTAACAGGCGAAACTATTGTCGCATTACTTCCAAGAAATACATTTTTACCAACATATGTGTTGAATTTGTTATAACCATCATAATTCGCGGTGATAACACCACAGCCAACATTAACATTTTCATCTAACAGCGTGTCACCAATATAACTTAAATGTGCCGCTTTGGTTCCGTCTTTAACAATTGCTTTTTTAAATTCGACAAAGTTGCCTATTTTTGTGTGATTATGAATCTCGACATGACCACGGAAGCGTGTGTATGGACCGATATGATTATCATTTCCAATCTTGCTATCAATAAGGTGTGAAAACATAATTTCGTTATTGTCGCCAATTTCCATGTTCTCAAGGAAAGTTTCTGGACCAATAACATTGTTTTTACCAATTTTTGACTTACCTAGGATTGTAACTCCTGGCCTAATCACTGTGTCTGGCTCAATTTCAACATAGGGGCCAACGTATGCATGATCAGGATCTTCAAAAGTAACACCATTTAGCATGTGTTGACGATTAATTCTTTGTTTGATAAGTTTTGCTGCTTCCGCAAGTTGGACGCGGTCGTTAGTTCCAAGCATTTCATTTTCATCTTCCAAGATGTATGCCCCAACCTTATACTCTTTCTTGTTAAATAGATCAATTATATCGGTTAAATACAACTCGCCTGAAGCGTTATTTGTATTTAAAAATTCTAATTGTTCAAATAAATAATGGTTGTTAACTACGTAGACACCCGCATTTACTTCTTTAACTTTTATTTGCTCATCTTTAAGGTCTTTTTGTTCGACGATTGCTTCAACATGTCCTTGTTTATTACGAATGATCCGTCCATATCCATGTGGATTTTTTGGTTGTGCAGTTAGCACTGTTAAGTCTAGCTTGTTTGTGTTGTGAAATGCGACAAGCTTTGTCAGTGATTCCCTTGTTAATAGTGGGGTGTCACCACAGAGGATCAGTGTTGTGCCATCAAGACCCTTGAGCATTGGTGCGGTTTGCATAATCGCATGGCCAGTACCTAGTTGTTCGTGTTGCCAAGCAATTTCAGCTTCGGTTTCCACTAATTTTTTTGTGTATTCACCACCATGACCAACGATGACCACTTTTTTGCCGTCAACGAGTCCTTTCGTGGCGTCTAAAACGTAATTAACTAGCGGAACACCAAGAATTGGATAGCCAACCTTAGAAATATCATTGTTGAGCGAACGCATTCTTGTGCCTTTGCCCGCGGCAAGTATTATAGAGTGTAATTTCATAATTTTGTTGCTAGAAATACTAGCATCCTCCTTTGATCTTAGATTTTACCTACTTTTTATTTTACATTAATCGGCAAACTAACAATAATCTTTTTACATTATTAATGAGTTAATGCCATGAAATTGTTATATAAGTCGACAAATTTATCAGGTTCTAACTCTTCAGGGCGTGCATTAAGCGAAATTCCGCTGTTATTTATAATTTTTTCTCTAATCTCTTTATTTGAAACTAAAGTATTCAAATTGTTTAGAATTGTTTTTCTTCGCATCAAAAAGAGCGCTTTAATAAATTTGTACATCCTCTCAATTTCTAAATTGTGCGGTACAAGCTTAAAAGAATAAACAGATGAATTTACATTAGGGACTGGATAAAAGGCACTACGGTCTACATTTATTACATGTTCTAATTTACCTGTCAGCGCAAGAAGTATTGTTAACGGACCATACTGCTTGGATTTAGGGCTAGCAAGCAGTCGTTCTTTCATTTCTTGTTGAACCATAAATACAAAATTAACTAGTTGCTTGTTTTCTAAAATAACCTTCTCAATAATTGCCGTTGTTATGTAGTAGGGTAAGTTACTGACGACACTAAGAGCCTGATCGGCAAACGATAACTTTAAAACGTCAAGATCAATAACTTCAACGTGTTCTAAATGATTAAATTCACTTGTTAAATACTTCGCTAATCCATGGTCTATTTCCACTAGTTTGATTGTCTTCTTAGCCTTTACTAGATGTTGGCTCAATGCCCCCAGTCCAGGTCCAATCTCATAAATGATTTTACTTTGATCATTAATAACAAGGCGAGTGATAGATTCGGCCACACTTGTGGAGACAAGAAAATTTTGGCCAAACATCTTTTGTGGAGCTAAGCCAAGACTTTTTAATCGTTCAATCGTTTGCAATTTATCCATTTATTAAACTCACAATCATTTCTTTTGTTACATTTAAGTGGTATAAGCGATTAATCATGACCTTATTATTACAGTGTCCTATCTTGAATTTTTCACTTAAAAATTTGCGATATTGCGGATTAATTTGTTGGAAATAAAGCAGGTCAATTAAGGTTAATTTTTCAACTGGCTTTTTTGGTAAACTTATAAGTGGCATTACTTTTTCAAGCAGTGGCTCAACTTTGGTTTCCGCTAGTCCTAATTTTCCGCCCTTAATGCTGTCTTTCTTGCGGATTTGCACTCTTTTTGCTTGTGGTAACGCTTGTAAAATTCGTTGAGCTATTGTTTCACCGGGAACATCAGGGTCGGTGATAACAATCATATCATGGGTCTTTTCTAATTCTTTTAGATAACTTATAGTTTCACGTGAAACATAGAGCCCGTTTGTCATAACAATTTCACAATCAAAATATTGCGATAATAACAACTTATCGCTTTTTCCTTCAACAATAAATACCGAATTGGTCGTTATTTTCATAGTTTCACGTGAAACACATTTTCGCTATTTTCGAGTAAAATTTCTTGTAGTGTTTCCGCTTCAATTTCTCTAATTTTAACAACTTCTTCAAAGATGAGTGGAAGATAGCTAGATTCATTTTGTTTGCCCCGATTTGGATGGGGAGCTAAATAGGGACTATCGGTTTCGATTACTAGACGGTTTAGAGGAATTTCCCGTGCGACTCGTTTAGGTTCTTTGGCGTTTTTAAACGTGATTGGTCCACCAAGCCCAATGTAAAAACCCAACTTAATAAACTCATTGGCCATCTCACTTGATGAGGAAAAACAGTGCATAATCCCTCCTTGTTTTACCCTGTGTTTCTTAAGTAAATCTAGTGTCTCTTGTGTTGCATCTCGATTATGCACGACGATTGGTTTATCGTATTTATTAGCCATTTCGATTTGTCTAATAAACCACTCTTTTTGTATATCATGTTCGCTTGTTTGTTTATGCCAATAATAGTCGAGTCCTATTTCACCTAGTGCCACTGTCTTGGGATGAGCAAGAAGCGGTTCTAATTCAAGTAAATCTTCACTTTTAGCGTTAAAACAATCACTTGGATGAATACCAACAACTGCAAAAACTCCATCATGTTGCTCGGCAAGTTCAAGCGCGCGTTTGCTTGAGGCTAAATCCCAAGCAATAACTGCGAAATAATTCACGCCGTTTTGTTTTGCTCTTGCTAAATAACCTTCAACATCATCATTAAAATTTTCGGCATTTAAATGGCAGTGTGTATCAAATAAAATCATTTTACTTACCTACGCAAAAACGCGAAAATATTTCTTTGCTTAAATCCGCGTCGTTGTTTTCTCCTAATAAATCATTGAGGGTAAAGAATGCATCCTGGAGAGTAACACTAACTAGGTCAAGCGGGATATCATTTTCGGCATCGCTTTTGGCTTGATCTAGTAATACTTTAGTCTTTGCTAATAATCCTAACTGCCGAGCATTATTTAAGCTTGGGCGAACATAACTTTCTTCTTCGATTCCTAAAAGTTCCAGTATTTGCCGCTCCAACCCTTCAATGTCTTTGCTTCGGGCAGAAATATAAATCGCGTCTTGTTCTTTTTCTTTGATTAAATCAGCTTTATTATAGACAACTATTCTTTTCTTGTGTTTTGTTGCTTCGATCAACTGTTGGTCCTCATTTGTCATCTTTTGACTTGCATCAAGAACAACAACAACCATATCCGCACCTTCAATTGATTTACGGGCCTTATCAATTCCGATTGATTCAACAACATCGCTACTTTCTCTAATACCTGCAGTATCAAAAAGATTTAATGTAATGCCTCTAACCTTGACTTGTCCTTCAACAATATCACGCGTTGTTCCTGCAATATCAGTTACAATGGCTTTTTCTTCATTCAATAACGCATTAAGAAGTGAGGATTTGCCAACGTTTGGCCGGCCCACAATTGCAACATTAATTCCTTCTTTAATTATTTTTCCCTGTATTCCTTGATCAATTAAGCGGCCAATATCTTGATTAATTATTGTTAATTGTTCAATTACTTGTTTTTTGGTCACAACACCAATATCTTCATACTCAGGATAATCAATATTTACTTCAATATTACTAAGCAAATCAGCAATCTTTGTTTTAATTGGCAAAACAATTTTACTAGTTTCACCTTCTAGTGATAAGAGCGATAGTTTTTTCGCCTCCGAAGAAGTCGCATTGATCATGTCGTTGATGGCTTCAGCCTGAATAAGATCAATTTTACCATTAAGATATGCACGGCTTGAAAATTCACCCTGAGTTGCAAGTCTTGCTCCGTGTTTTAAAAACAGTTCAATAATTTGGTTGGAAATAAGTGTTGATCCATGACATATGATTTCCACAACGTTTTCACCTGTAAAGGACTTGGGGGCCATAAAAACGAGGGCGACAACCTCATCAATTATTTCTCCTTCATCGTGGATGTGACCATAAACAATGGCTTTACTAGTCTTGCCAAGAACCTGCTTGTCAAAAATTTTATTAAATATATCAATTGCGTCCGCTCCAGATACACGGACGACCGCAAGTGCGCTTTTTATTGGTGCTGTTGCTAGCGCAACGATAGTTTCTACCATATTAATTACCTCTAATTTATTTTAACACAAACACTAATCAGCTAGAGAAAAACCACCTTTCGGTGGTTATTCGCTTTCCGTATATTTTATAACAATTCGCCGATCGTTTCTTTCGCCAATTGATTCAGTCGTAATATTTGAATAATTTGTTAACGCGTTATGTACCGCTCTTCTTTCATCGGCCACCATTGGATCAAGCGTCACATTAATATGTGATTTTCTTACTTCCCGAGCAACACGTTTAGCAATCGATATCACCTTTGAATAGCGTTGGTTCTTATAATCATTGATGTCAACAAGTACACGAATTCTTCTTTTGAATCTCGTTGTTGCCGCTAACTTTACCAACTGATTAATCGCAGCAAGGGTGCGGCCATTCTTTCCAATAAGAATTGAATTATGTGTTGTGTCCATTTCGAGTCTAATCAACCCACCTTCTAAGCTTGGGCGAATTGTTGGCTCGATGTCAAAAGCTTTGATGGCTTTCTCTAAATACTCTACTAAGTAATCAATTACGTCACTTGTTTCGATAACGTTGATAACAATTGTCTTTTTGAATAGTCGTTTTTTCTCTTCAACAACTTCGTAAATAATATCTTCTACAGGAAGACCAAAATCTTCACATGCTTCTTGTAATGCTGTTTCTAGCGTTTTTGCTTCATATAATTTCATTTTTTCAACCTCTTCTTTTCTAATACGGCATGTGTAATGACTGCTTGGGCAATCGAAATAAGCGCGCCAACAAGCCAGTAGATACCCATTGCAGCCGGTAGAGTCCATGACATTACGACAATCATAATAAACATAAACCACGTAATCATCTTCATTTGTGATTGTTGTTTGTCACCAGCAGGATTCGCGGAAGTTTTAGCAACTTCTTTCTTTACGCGCTTCTTTGCAAGCCATTGGGACATTCTTGTACTTACGAATTGTGATGCTGCCATCAAGAGGAATAGACCAACAGCGGTCCACCAACTAGCGGTAAACCAACCACTCATCATTGCTCCACCTAATTGAGCATTTAAGTTTAAACCAAACACAGAGTCACTAGCCAGCGAAGCACTACCTGTCATCGCGCCCCAAACCGCAATAAAGATTGGGAATTGGACAAAAAGAACAAGAATTGAACTTAATGGGTTCACATTGTTTTTCTTGTAGAGCGCCATTTGTGCGTTGGCAAGGGCTTGTTTTTCATATTGATTTGTATTTGAATTTGGATATTTTTGTTGGATTTTAGCAAGTTCTGGTTGTAGTGCTTGCATCTTTTGTTGTGATGCAGTCGATTTAAGTGTTGCTAAAATCATGATTGAACGAACAGTAACAGTTGTGATTATGATTGCAAAAACTTGACCAATACCACCAGCACCAAAGGCAGCCGTCAATAGTTCAACAAAGGCCGCGATTGGAAATACTAATAAACCTTCGATTGGTCCACGGCTAAATGCATAGCCCCAATCTTTGGCGGTCACAGGGATTTTTTCACCATCAGGTCCATATTCACCATCATTAATTGCGATACAAGCCCGATAAGCAGAGACTTTGGCGGTTAATTGTTGTTTATAAAAGCCGACAAAATCCGTTGTCGGTGCGTTTTCAAAGCCGATTTCTTGGCCAATAGAGTAAACCCAAAAATTGAAGTTCCCCCATAAAACATCACCACTAGTTGCGGCAACAGCGCTTTCACTACCAAGAAACTTGAGGTGTCCATATTGATTAAGGACTTGAGCATCGTTTTCTACGCTTCTTGTCATTCCGGATGTGTAATAGGCTAAGTCTAATACTTCTTCATCAAGACGAACCCAGAAGTCCATGCTTGGAACAGCATACCCTTGGGCAAGAGCGTCGTCGACGATTTTATCAAGGTTGTCGTTATAAACTAGTGTTTCCGTGTTGCCCTCAACAACCTTTACAAGTCCACGGTCTTCGTTATAGAGCATGTGGGCAGTATCAGCTGGCGCGCAAAAACTAGCGGTACAACCAGATAAGACAAAAACGGCCGTTACTAAACCACCAATTGTTAATAGTCTTTTATTTTTCTTATTCATCAGTTTTCTCCAATTTATTTAACATTTTTTCGACAAGCGCATCGATTTGATCATACGAATATTCGAGATAACTTTTTCTTACCACTGCAACTATTTCGAAATTTGGATATTTGTTGATATGTTTTCTAAAGATTGAACGGAGTTGACGTTTAATCTTGTTTCTTGTTACAGCGTTTCCTACTTTTTTGCTAACAGCGAGCCCAACTTTTAATTGTTGGTCACTTTTCACAAAGTAGATGATCAATGCAGCTTGTCTGAAGGATTTGCCAGTATGAATAATCCGTGTGAAATCTTTATTGTCTTTAACACGATGTTGTTTATTCACAAGTAGCCTCCTTAATTAAGAAAATAGCCGGTCGAGACCGGCTTTAGAATTAAACTGTTAACGAATGACGGCCCTTGGCGCGACGAGCTTTAAGGATGTTGCGTCCGTTTGGCGATGACATTCTTTCTCTAAAACCGTGTACACGGCTTTTTTTGATTTTACTTGGTTGGTAGGTTCTTTTCATAGTGTTCTCCTTGCTATAAAGAATTACAACATAAGTTGTGCCTATAAATTGTATATTCTTTTACTATGTAAAGTCAAACGATTAATTAAAAATAATCAAATTAACTAAATCAAGCAATGTTTGCGGGTGATTCTGGTTTTTCCACCAAAAATGTGGATAAGCCAATATACAAGTGTTATTTATTGTGTTTTATATTGATTATATGCACAGAATTACTTGTGAACAAATACATTTGGTTGGGGAAAACTATCAACACAATCACCAAATATCCACATGGACAAATTTATCCACACACTTATCCACATACAAAAATTGTGGAAACTGTGGAAAAGTATATAAAATCGGTCGTTTTTTACCTCAATTTTGTGGACAAATTAAAATAGGCCATTTTCCCGCTCTTTTTGACTGTGGATATGTTAGAATTTGCATGTAGTTAAACGGAGGCGCTAGTTTATGACTAAATCAATATCAGAAATAACTCAACTCTGGGATCGCACGCTTGTTAAAATTAAGGACAGGATATCCGAAAGACACGTATACGATGCCTTTTTTACGAACACTTACATCCACGCCATCAGCGGAGACACAATTACAGTTGTCGCCAATTCTAGTCTTGCGAAATCAGTCCTTTCATCTACGTATAATAACCTCGTCGAGGAAGTTCTGGCTGAAATTACTGAGTCAAATTATCGCGTTGATTTCATCGTCAGCGAAGAAATTAGCAAAACCGTGGACAAACCTAGCGAAAAAGCTCGTTCTTTTTTTCAAACATCAAAAATTAATCCAAAGTTTACGTTCGATAATTTTGTCGTTGGTCGTAGTAGTAACCTCCAAGCTTATCAAGCAGCCTTGATGATTTCTTCTAATCCGGGAAAAATGTATAACCCGCTTTTTATATATTCCTCGTCAGGTTTAGGTAAAACGCACCTACTTCATGGTATCGGCAATTATATCAAGGAGAACACGCCTTTACTTAACGTTCTTTATATCTCAACCGACGATTTTGTCGAAGAATACATCCGTTATGTTCACGGCGACAAGGAAAGTGAGTCACTAAAAGATTTCTTCCGTTCGATTGATGTGCTCCTAATTGATGACATTCAATTTCTAGCGGAAAAGCCAAAAACAGAGGAAATGTTTTTCCATATTTTTAATTCTCTCGTAAATAACGGCAAACAAATCGTCCTGACAAGCGACCGCCACCCCAGCGAATTAAAAGGTTTAGAAAACCGCCTTGTTTCACGTTTCAACCAAGGCTTACAAATTAGTATTTCTGTCCCGGATTTAGAAACAAGAAAACAAATTCTCAAGCGTAAAATCGCCGCTAATAATCTTGATGTTGAAGATTTTGATGATGAAGTGTTAGATTTCTTCGCCGATCGCTTTGCTAATAACGTGCGGGATCTCGAAGGGGCACTTAACCGCTTGCTATTTTATATAATTAATATTCGACCATCCAAAAAGGTCACCTATGATATCGCCGTCCAATCTGTCGAATCCTTAATTAATGTAATGGACTCCCAAACCAAATTAAGCGAAAAACGCATCATTGGTGTCGTGGCTGACTATTATAACCTCACTCCAACCCAGCTCGCTGGTCGTAATCGTACAACACAAGTGAGCCTCGCCCGGCATATCGCCATGTACTTAATGCGGGAGCTACTCGACCTCCCATTTTCCAAGGTTGGCAAAGCGTTTGGGGGCAAAGATCATTCGACTGTGATGAACGCCATTCAAAAAGTGGAGAAATTGTTGAAAAATGATAACGGTTTTAAGAAAGTTATCGACGACTTAAACACAAGATTAAAATAATGCCTTTTATGTAATAAAAGATATACATTGGAGCCCTAAAGTATGCTAAAATAATTATTAGTTAATATAGAGTTTTCCACAAAACCAACAGCCCTTATTATTATTACTATTCTAGAGAGGAATATAACAATATGAAATTTAAGATTAATCGCGAACAATTCTTAAAAGGTTTAAACGTAGCAAGCAAACCAACAACAACCAAATCACCAATCCCGGTGCTTGGTAACATCCTCATGTCGCTAGACGAGCAAGGTTTACACCTGCTTGGATCCAACGGAGAACTAGCGATGAAAACTTTAATCCCCATGCGAGTTAATGACCTTGAGGTGATCAGAGTTTATGCTGAAGGTGAATGTTTGGTTTCGAGCAAGATAATCGTTGAAATGATTAGAAAACTTGAAGGAAACGAAATTGACTTTGAACTTTTTGATGGATCGATTGCTAAAATAGAAGACGGTAGAACAAAGTATAATTTGAACTCTGTTCGCCCCGAAGAATACCCAGAAATTGACCTTGAAAAAAACGGGGTGAATTTTGAGGTCGACAGTCGCAAGTTTGTAAAAATGGTCGACCAAACTTCCTTTGCTGCCAGCACTAAAGAACAAAGACCGATTTTAACCGCCATCCATCTTGAAGCAAACGAGGGCGAATTGACTGCGATTGCAACCGACTCTGCTCGCCTTGCCAAAAAGACGATCGAAATCAAGGACAATGTGGTTTTTAACGCCAATGTTCCAGCCCGCGTCTTACAAGAAATCGCTAAAACAATTGAATCCACACCTGGTGTCAGTGTTGTAGAAATCTCCGTGAGCGACAAAAAGATCCTCTTTGAGTTTGATGGCACTGTTGTCTCATCAAGACTTATCGCGGGAGACTACCCAAACACCAAGAACATCATTCCTAAATCTTACAATAGCTTTTTAGAAGTGAACGCCAACGAACTTTTGAAAGCAATGGAACGCGTTGCGCTTTTGGCTGCTAACGAAAGAGAAAACATTGTCAAGCTTTCGCTAAGTGAAGGGGCGGTCGTTATATCATCGCGCAGTCCACTTTCAGGAAGTGCAACGGAAACGATATCCACTTGTAAATACTCAGGGGAAGCGCTTGACATATCGTTCAACTACCTGTTTGTCGCGGCCGCAGTTAAAGCGTGTCAATCTGAAGATGTCCATGTTGGATTTTTAGGCGAAATGAAGCCGTTTAGTGTCAAGGTCAACGATGACCCCACACACGTTCAAATCGTCACACCAGTCCGCACTTACTAACGTTTAAGAGTGAAATAATAAGCAATCAACCAAGGGAATATATATATTCCCTTTTTTTGTGTTTGATGGTATAATAAATCATACACAAAGCCATGGAAAATCAACAATGAACAAACACGCAAAAAGCGACCATATAACACTGGGTCAGGCTTTAAAGAAATATAACCTAGCCGATTCGGGCGGGATGGCCAAAAGCCTAATCGTCGCCGGCGAGGTTTTTGTTGATGGCGTGGTGGAAACTCGTCGTGGCCGCAAACTCTATGGCGGAGAAACTATCAAGTTCGGCAACGTAGAGGTGAAGGTTGACGATGATTGTCACACAACTTAATCTCTATAACTTTCGTAACCACACCTCGCTAGAGGCAACATTTGTTAAAGGCCTTAACGTTCTTGTTGGCGCTAACGGAGTGGGGAAAACCAACATCGTTGAAGCGATTCACATGTTAGGGTTTGCAAGTTCGTTTAGAAGCCGTGATGGCGGTGTTATTGTCCAAAAAGACAAGACAAAAGGTCACATCGAAGCTGTGATTAATGTCCCACAAAAAACAGTCGTTGAATTTGATATCACTACCAAAGGCAAAGTTATTACTGTCAACGGCAAAATACTTAGAAAAACAAGTGAGATTACAAGTCTATTAAACCTAACAACGTTTGTGCCTGAGGATGTATTCTTCTTCGACCGCGAACCTAAAAACAGACGAAGATTCCTTGATGAAAGAATCAGCAAGGAAAACGAACTTTATTTAAGCGCACTGATCAATTATGAAAAATTGTTAAAAGAGCGAAACGCGCTACTAAAAACAAATGGCAATGACGAGCAACTTGCAATTGTCACAAGACAAATGGTCAAGGAAGCCGAAAAAATCGTCCTAGAGAGACAAAAATACGCTAAAAAGCTCGAATTGGTCGTCAACAAAGTGATGGGACAAATATCTAGCAGGCCATTAGTGGTCGCACTACGATACCAACCGTCACTAAAAAGTAGTAAAAACTTTGTTGAGGATGCGCTAAGAAGTTTCGACGAAATAAAAAAGAAAGAAAGCGTTCTACAAACAACAACGCTTGGACCGCATCGAGATGATCTAAGTGCGGTGCTCGGGGGAAAAGACGTTAAAGACCACGCTTCGCAAGGGCAAAAGCGCATGATCGCAATCGCCATAAAAGTTGCGCCATACTTTATCGAAACTGACCCAAACCGCAAACCAATTATTATTCTTGATGATGTGCTCTCAGAGTTAGACGACAAACACCAGGAAAGATTGATTGATTTGCTTAACAAAGTCGGACAAGTGTTTATCACAACAACAAAATATGAAAATTATGCCGCGGCCATCTATGATGTGGCTGCTGGTGAAATAACAAGGAGGAAACTCTAATGAATGAACAAGAAAAAGAAACATTAGAACAACAACAGGCGCGAGAATTAGCGGAAGAGCGGATTCACGAGAAAGCCAGAGAAGAATATACTGCCGATCAAATTCAAGTTCTTGAGGGACTTGAAGCTGTCCGTAAGCGGCCAGGCATGTATATTGGAACAACCGGCGAAGCAGGGCTTCATCACCTTGTGTGGGAAATTGTCGATAACGCAATCGACGAAGCCTTGGCGGGTTATTGTGACACGATCACCGTTTCACTAAACAAAGATAACTCGGTTTCAGTTTTAGATAATGGCCGGGGAATGCCTGTTGATAAAGTAAAGAAAACAGGAAAATCAGCTGTTGAAACAATTTTTACTGTTCTCCACGCCGGTGGTAAGTTTGGTAGTGATAACAGTGCCTATAAAGTTTCAGGCGGACTTCATGGTGTAGGTGCTTCAGTAGTTAACGCCTTAAGTGAATGGGTTGATGTTAATGTTTATAAAGGTGGAAAAGAATATTTTGTCCGCTTTGAAAATGGCGGTAAAGCCTTGGGCGACATTGTTGAACTCGGACTAACAGACAAGCGCGGATCACGAGTCACTTTTAAACCAGACGCATCAATATTCGAAGAAACACAAGTTTTTAATTTTGTAACGGTCAGTGAACGACTCAAACAAATGGCTTTTTTAAATCGCGGAATTAAAATAATCGTAGAAGACCTTCGATTAGAAGAGCCTAAAACCATAATTTATTACTATGAAGGTGGGATTAAAGAGTATGTTGTTGATCTAAACAAAAACAAAAAACCAACAATCCCCCAAGTTATTTATTGTGAAGGACGGGGGCAGGTTGACGACAAAGACGATAGTCAAGGCCATATCTTCGTTGAAGCCGCGATCCAATATACAGACAGTTATAACGTAAGTCTATATACTTTTTGTAATAACATAAGCACACGAGAAGGCGGAACGCACGAAGCAGGGTTTAAACTTGCAATCAACCGTGAGGTAAACTCCTACGCTCGCGCCAATAAAATGTTGAAAGATGGCGAAGAAAATTTTACAACCGATGATGTTCTTGAAGGCATTACTGCGATTGTTTCGGTCAAGCATCCAAACCCACAATATGAGGGGCAAACCAAGTCAAAACTTGGAAACACCGAAGTTCGTTCGATTGTCAGTCAAGTTGTTGGCGAACAAATTAAACGTTTCTTCCTAGAAAACCCTAGCGAAGCTAAAGAAGTAATTAGAAAAATTTATAATGCCGCTGAAGCGCGGATTGCCGCACGCAAAGCAAGAGAAACAGTTCGGCGTAAAGACTCACTTGATTTTACAACCCTACCAGGGAAACTAGCAGATTGTTCTAGTAAAAACCCTGCAGAATGTGAGTTATTTATTGTTGAGGGTAATTCCGCGGGCGGTAGTGCCAAAAATGGTCGTAATCGTGAAACACAGGCAATTCTCCCTTTAAGAGGTAAAATTTTAAACGTGCAAAAAGCGCAAGAAAAGCGTATTTATGATAATGCCGAAGTTGGTAATATGATCCAAGCAATTGGGGCTGGAACTAGTGAAGAGTTTGATATTAATAAGGCTCGTTATCATAAAATAGTGATCATGACCGATGCTGATGTTGACGGTAGTCACATCCGCGTATTGCTTTTAACCTTCTTCAACCGCTTTATGCGCCCACTTATTGAAAATGGGTATGTATATATTGCGCAACCACCACTCTACAAAGTGGATTTTAGAGGCAAACAATATTATTGCTACAACGAAAAGCAACTTGATGATGTTCGCAAGCAACTTGACTTAAGACCAGGGTATCCGTTCCAACGCTACAAAGGTCTTGGAGAAATGGACGCCGAACAACTTTGGGAAACAACGATGGATCCAGACCGGCGCAAACTAATGCGCGTGACTATCGAAGATGTTATGGAAGCAGACCAAGTATTTGAAGCACTAATGGGCGAAGAAGTAGAACCACGTAGAAAATTCATTAACGAAAACGCACAATTCGTTAAGAATCTAGATATTTAGGAGGGCTTAATTATGAACGATGATGAAAACAAAATAATTGAAGACTTAGAAGAAGAAAGTGGGATAAAACACGGAATTGAAGCTGGTGTTCACGAAGTTGAAGTAGCTCACGAAGTAAAAAGCGCCTTCCTAGATTATGCAATGTCAGTTATTGTCTCACGGGCAATCCCTGATGTAAGAGACGGGTTTAAACCAGTGCATCGCCGTATTGTCTATGGAATGAACGAAACAGGAATGACGCCCGATAAACCCCACAAAAAAAGTGCGCGGATTGTTGGAGATGTTATGGGTAAATATCACCCTCATGGTGATTCGGCTATTTACTCAACACTTGTAAGACTTGCTCAGCCATTTTCAATGCGCTATACACTAGTGGATGGTCACGGAAACTTTGGTAGTGTCGATGGTGACGAAGCCGCCGCCATGCGGTATACCGAAGCAAGAATGACAAAACTAGCCCTTGAAGTTGTCCGCGATATCAACCAGGATACTGTTGATTTTGTTGATAACTATGATGGAACAGAAAAAGAACCAGAAGTTTTACCAAGCCGTTTTCCTAATCTGCTTGTTAATGGTAGTTCAGGGATTGCTGTTGGGATGGCAACTAATATGCCGCCACACAATTTAACCGAAACAATTAACGCGATTAAACTTGTGGCGACAAATCCAGAAGTGACCCCATTAGAAATTATGGAACAAGCTCTATTTGGTCCAGACTTCCCAACCGGAGCGATGATTCTTGGTAAAAAAGGGATTAAAGATGCCTATGAAACAGGGCGGGGATCAATTACGATTAGATCGAAAGCTCATATTGAAGAGTTGGCTAATGGCAAAACTAAAATTGTAATCGACGAGATCCCTTATCAAGTAAATAAAGCGCGGGTGATTGAAGCAATAGCTGATTTAGCAAGAAACCGCGTAATCGATGGAATTACTGACATTCGTGATGAATCCAACAAAGAAGGAATTCGTGTTGTCGTTGAATTAAGAAAAGACGTTATTCCTGAAGTTATTCTCAATAACCTATATAAGTCAACCCAACTACAAACTAGTTTTGGAATTATTAATCTTTGTTTGGTCAATGGAGCACCACAAGTGCTTAATGTCAAACAATTATTAACATACTATTTAGACTTTCAAGTTGAAATAATCCGCCGGCGAACCGAGCATCAACTGGCTGTCGCCGAAGCACGTGATCATATTGTGATTGGCCTAATCAAAGCCAACGAGAATATTGATGAGATTGTGCAAATCATTAAAGCTAGTGCTAACACTGAAGAAGCAACCAATCGTTTGATAGAACGTTTCGAATTTACTGAGATTCAAACCAAAGAAGTATTATCAATGACCTTGAGAAGATTGACTGGTCTTGAAAAAGAAAAGCTTCTCCAAGAACGCGAAACTTTACAAATTAACATTGCAAAATACCGCTTAATCTTATCGACAAGAGATAATATGGTTGCCGTAGTATTAACTGAACTAGATGAAATTAAAGATAAGTTTGGCGATGTGAGAAAGACAGAAATTAGTAATCAAGAAGCAAACATTGATGATGAAAGTTTAATCCCAGAGGAAGAAGTTATCGTTAGCATCACTAAAAAAGGTTATGTTAAACGTATGAGTCCTGATGACTTTAAAACACAAAATCGTGGTGGTAAGGGTGTCAAGGGAATGAAAACAAATCAAGATGATCTTGTTGATATGCTCGTGCACACAAAGACCCACACCGATATCCTTTTCTTTACAAATTTTGGTAAAGTATATCGTTTACGTGGCCATCAAATCCCTGAACAACAACGGACAGGCAAAGGAATGCCAATCGTTAATCTATTAAGTTTAGATAAAGAAGAAAATGTTCGCGCGATTGTCAGTGTTGATGATTATGAAACTGACAAATACCTCTTCTATGTCACTAGATTGGGCGTTGTAAAAAGAACACAACTAAAAGAATTTTCCCGGATCAATCAAAATGGCAAAATCGCAATTAATCTCCGCGATAACGATCAACTAATTGATGTTAAAGTAACGGACGGTAATTCGCTAATTGGCATCGCTGCTAGTAATGGCAAAATGGTCAAGTTTAAGGAAGATGATGTCAGAAGTATGGGAAGAACCGCTGCTGGAGTTCGGGGTATTTCTCTTGCTGATGATAATTATGTTGTCGGTGTAACCACCTCGCTTGAAGGCGAACTAATCCTTGCCTTAACAACGAATGGCTATGGAAAAATGAGTGCCTCAGTTGATTATCGATTAACAAAACGGGGCAGCAAAGGTGTGACAACGATTAAAGCCAGTGAAAAAGTCGGTAACCTTGTGGGAATCCGCGCCGTAAAGGGTGATGAAGATATCTTCTTAATTACGGAAGCTGGAATTGTAATTCGGATTAGTCTTGAACAAGTTAGTGTTCTTGGCCGTAACACACAGGGAGTTAAAGTGATCAACTTGAAGCGCAACGAAACACTATCCTCGTTTGCAATCGTTGATAAAAGCGATGAATGCGAAGAAGAAGATAGTCAACCCGCTGACGAAGAACAAATAGAAGTAGAAGAGCTAGAATAAACTACGAGAAAACGTTACAAAAATGTAGCGTTTTCTTTTTGTGATTGGTTGCTTTAATTAGTTTTTATGTATAAAATGTAATTGTTCGATGACGAGGCTAGTAATTATTAATTACTATTATAGCGAGTTAGTGATGGTGAAAGGCTAACAATTAATTGATAATGAATTCCACCTCCGAGAACGAACTTAACCGTTCCGTTAGTTTGCGTTAAAAACTCAATGAGATGCAATGATTGCATGAATTAGGTGGCACCGCGTTAATGACGCCCTATATGTGGGCGTTTTTTATTTTCTGAAGGAGGAAAATATATGATTGATATAAATTTAATTAGAGAAAACAGTGAACTTGTTGCAAAATCACTAGCCAAAAAAGGGTGGACTGTTGATTTTAATTCACTTTTAGAAAAAGATGGACTCCGGCGCAAATTACGGCAGGATGTCGAAAATGCAAAGGCCGAACAAAACCGCCTCAGCGCCTCAGTTCCTGCTGTTAAAAAAGCAGGCGGGAATATCAACGAAATTTTTGCAAAGGTAAAAGACATTAAAGCTCTTAACGAACAAAAAGAAGCGGAATTGAAGTTAATTGATGAGGAAATTGCGAGGTTTTTATTAGAATTACCTAATATGCCTGATGCTGATTTACTCGACGGCCAAAAAGAAAACAACCGTGTGATTCATACATTCAAGGACGTGCCAAATTTTGACTTTCCAATCAAGGATCATGTTGAACTATGTGAAAGTCTTGGCCTAATTGACTATAAGCGTGCCGCTAAATTAAGCGGAAGCGGAACCTGGATTTATCGTGGTCTTGGAGCAATGTTAGAGTGGGCTCTATTAAACTTTTTCATCAGTGAGCATCTTGCCGATGAATACGAGATGATTATTCCTCCACATATTCTTAACTATGAAAGCGGGATTACCGCTGGTCAATTTCCAAAATTTGAAAGTGATGTGTTTTGGTTGGAAGGAATGAGCCCGAAAAGATTTCTTCTTCCCACTGCAGAAACAGCGCTCGTAAATATTCATCGCGATGAAATCCTAAATGAGGATGAACTCCCGAGAAAATATTTTGCCTATACTCCTTGCTATCGCAGTGAAGCGGGTTCATATCGGACAGAAGAAAGAGGAATGATTAGAGGCTACCAATTCAATAAAGTTGAAATTGTTCAATACACGAAAGACGATGCAAGCGATCAAGCATTTGAAGAAATGTTAGCTAAAGCTAGTCGCTTAGTTGAGAAACTCGGCCTACATTTTCAAATAAGTAAACTTGCAGCTGGAGATTGTTCGCATTCAATGGCGCGAACCTATGATATTGAAGTGTGGATTCCTTCAATGGGAATTTATAAAGAAGTAAGTAGCGTAAGTAACGCTCGCGACTATCAAGCGCGCAGAGGAATGATGAGATATCGCGACAAGGAAACTGGTAAAGTAAAATATTTACATACGCTTAATGCTAGCGGGCTTGCCACTAGTCGTTTAGTGCCTGCGATTGTCGAACAATTTCAAACTAAAGATGGCGAAATAATCATTCCTGAAGTATTGCGACCATTTATGGGTGGCAGAGAAAAGATTTCGCTTAACAAATAAATTTGTTATAATATTAATGCCATCGCGATGGGTATTATTCGAACCAGGTCAGGACGGGAACGTAGCAGCCTTAAGATTGGTATTCATGTGCGGTGGTTTTATTTACTTATATGATTGATATCGATATAAAATTTATGAAACAAGCACTAAAGGAAGCACAAAAAGCTTTCGAAAAAGACGAGGTACCAGTTGGGGCCGTCATTGTTAAAGATGGAAAGATAATTGCGCGCGGACATAATAATCGTGAATCAAAGCTTGATCCAACTGGTCACGCTGAAATTATCGCGATTAGAAAAGCCGCGAAAAAACTTAAAAATTGGCGATTGGAAGATACAACTATGTATGTAACGATTGAACCATGTAGCATGTGCGCTGGTGCGCTAGTGTGGGCGCGAGTTGGCCGTATCGTTTATGGGGCAAGCGAACCCAAAGGGGGAGCCTTAGGTAGTTCGTTTAACCTCTATGAGCAAAAAAATCTCAATCATTACCCTAGTGTTAGCGCGGGTGTTTTAGAGCAAGAATGTTCCGCATTAATTTCAAGTTTTTTTAAAAATAAACGTGATAGAAAAAAATAACTTATAAAATC
>CAYZOC010000022.1:0-5204 GCA_964480275.1 uncultured Staphylococcaceae bacterium
CCGACTAGTAAATGATTATTTAGATTTTGACTTTCTAGCACCATTAGAAAATAAAAATAATTACCAATAAGCATAAATCTCCTTTCATATGTTTTAGACTTTATTTGATTTTTAGCAAAGATTTTACATTTGCTAAGGTCATTTTATCTAAAGTTAAATATTGTATTTAATCTTTAACGCTTTTTTGCTACAATTTATAGGCAAAACTAATGCAGATTGGAGCCGAATGAAGACACATTTCCAACGAAAAGAAATTAAATACTATTTATCAAAAAAACAAGCAAGTGATTTTGTAAATAGTCTTGGTTCTCACCTGGTTTTTGATGCCTTCTGTCCAACAGGCGAGCCTTATCACATTAGTAGCATCTATTATGACACTAGTGGATATGATGTGATCCGCAGGTCAGTTGATAAGCCTAAATATAAAGCGAAATTACGAATTCGCACCTATGAAAATAACACGCACTTCCTCGAACTCAAGCAAAAATATCGTGGTACAGTCTATAAAAAGCGTATTCAATTATCAGCCTTTGAATTAAAAGGCTTCATAAATGACTATAAGCTTCCCCAAAGAAGTGATTACAAAGAAAATGTTATTATCAATGACATTCAAACATTTATCGATAATCACGCTCCGCTGCTAAGACCTGTCCATATTGAGTACCATCGTGTGGCTTATATATATCGTCCCCAACAAGAAAATGTGAGGATCACGATTGATTCCAAACTACGAGTGTTTGAAAAAACGGAAAAATGTTGGGTTAAAATCATCCCTGATGATTATGTTCTAATGGAAATCAAAGCGGTCGGAAGTCTGCCACTAACACTAGTAAAAAGTTTAAGTCATCATCAAATTTATCAAACATCGTTCTCTAAGTATGGAAAATACTTTGAAAAAAGACTAGAACAAGGAGCAATAAAATATGTTTAAATCACTCTTCGATCGTGTAATCAACCAAGAATATGGACGCTTTGTTATCATCATTCTTTTAGTAGCCTTAGCCCTAGGAATAATTCTTAGTGTTACGTATCGGCTGATTAAACGTCGTAAAACACTAACAAAAGGAATTAATCTTACTTTAATTGTTCTTCCAAGCGTTGTTGCTTTATTAGTCGCAGTAGTCAATATTCGGGCGACGGAAATGAGTCTAATTGGTCTTGAGACAGGTTTAGTCCTAGCGGGCATCTTTGCGATTACCCGTTATCGTAGTGATCCGCTTAATACTGAAGATTTAACCTATATTGTATTAGCCTTTTTTATCGGTGTAAGTTCTGGCCTTGGTTATGTCGCCTATGCAGTGATTGGTACTCTAGCGGCTGTTGTTGCAATTACTGTTGTATATTTCACAAATTTTGGCCAACATGCGACAAGAGAAAAGAGACTACGCTTTGTTGTCCCTGAAGATTTAAATTATGAAGAAGTGTTTGAGGAAATCTTCGCCCGACACTTAGTATACTTTGTGCTTGAAAGAGTCAAAACTGTTGATTTTGGTCAGTTATATGAATTAACTTATACTGTTAAGTTAAAGAAGACCACGAGTGATAAAGCCCTAATTGATGAAATACGAGCAAAAAATGCAAATTTAGAAGTTATGTTAAGTTCGCTTCAAAGTGTTCAATAATTAAACCAAGAGAGTGTTTGCCTAAAAACACTCTTTTTATTTTGTCCGTGTTTTGATATTAATATATATGAATATTTACTATAATAGTAAATGGTTGAAAAGGGGGGATTACTATGTTTTGGGAACAATTAGCCTCGATGGGTGTCTGGGGTATCATCTTAGAGTTATTCATCATTATATTTTTTAAAGTTATCGAAGTATCAATTGGTACGGTTCGTGGTATTTTAGTTGTTAAAGGTTATCGCAAAATAGCGGCAATACTAGCAATTTTCGAAATTTTACTTTGGGTATTTATTGCTTCGCGCGTGATTACTGGTCTAGCGGAGGATCCATTAAAAGGCTTAGCCTATTCATTTGGTTTTGCCGCGGGTGTATATCTTGGTAGTTATCTAGAACAAAAGTTAGCGTTTGGCATGTTAAGTGTTCAAATAATCACGACGATTAAAAAAGCCGGTGATATTGCTAATCATCTCCGTGAAAGTGGTTATGGTGTCACAACCATAGATGCTGAAGGAAAGGTAGAAAAACGTAAGGTGCTAATGGTTTTTGCCAACCGTCATGGTAGTGAAAAAATTACCGAGGAGGTCGAATCAATTGCCCCTGAAGCGGTAGTGGTTGTCAATGATATTATTTCACTTAAAGGTGGTTTTTTGAAAAAGCGTCGGCAAATTAGAAAATAATTAGCCAATCAGATTAAAAATAATAAAGGTAGCAAGGCCAATACCACTTGAAAGAAGAATGAATAGAATACTATTCATTTTTTTCTTGTAAAAATATTTATATCCAAAATAGATGGTCATAAGGATAGTGGTGATGATTATTGTCTGAGGCGAATAATTGAAAGTGGTCAAATCAACAAAGCCAACGGCTTTAGCTAGCAAGATTAATCCCGTGGAGAGAATTAAACCAACAATAACAGGCTTGATTCCTTCTAGAAATGAACGGACATATTTATTTTCTAAAATATTTTTTAGAATACTAGCAATCAAAACAATAATTATAAATGAGGGTAAAACCACACCAAATGTCGCAACAAGACTTCCTAACACTCCTGCTTGTGTGGCTCCGACAAATGTGGCCATATTAATTGCAATCGGACCGGGTGTAGATTCCGCGACAGCAAGAAAATCTAGAAAAAGACTCTCACTCATCCATCCCCGTTCTAGCACGAGCGTGCGTACAAGTGGTATCATTGCATAACCACCACCAAAAGTGAAAAGGCCGATGACAAAAAATTCAAAGAACAAATAAAGATAAATCACTTTTTATTCTCCTTTTTTGTCTTAATTATTCCACTTGTGATAATGCCAATAAAACCACCAATTAAGATGAGGAATATCGAGGAAAAGCTTAGTGAAAATAACTCAATCACTAGCATAAAAATTACAACCAAAATAAAAACTAAGTAAGGGATTAATTTATGGGGGATTTTTTTAATCATATCGATGCCCGCGTTTAGAATTAATAAAGAGACGCCAGCCTTGATTCCGTAAAATGCGTATTTGACATATTGGTTTTCTAAAAAAGCTTCAAAAAATAATGAAATACTAAATATAATAACCATCGATGGAAGAACAACGCCAAGTGTGGCAAAAATCGCGCCGAGAACGCCAAGCCGTTTATAGCCAACAAAAGTGGCCATATTAATAGCGATTGGTCCTGGGGTCGACTCCGCGACACCAATAATCTCTAACATTTCGTCATCATTCAGCCACCCCTTTTTTTCGACGATCGTTTCATGAAGAAGTGATATCATCGCGTAACCGCCACCAAAGGTGAATAGTCCCAACTTGAAGAAGGTTAAAAAAATAACGAGCGCCTGTTTAAACTTTTCTTTCCCATCTAATTTACTTTTGTTTTCAATCTTTGTTTCCATGAAGAAAATTATACTCTAAAAGAGTAAAAACACAAAATTAGTAAATATTAGCACTCACAACTTGACAGCGCTAAATTATCAGATATAATGGAATTAGCACTTAACTGTATTGAGTGCCAAAAAACTAAAGGAGGTATGAATTATGCGAAAAATAATTAGACGTGAAAATCCATTCGGATTAATCGACCCATTCTTCGATGATTTCTTCTTAGGAAAGAAAAATCTATTTGACAGTCAAATTCTTAAAACTGATATCAAGGAGGAACAAGATCACTATCTCGTTAAAATTGATGTTCCCGAGATTAAAAAAGAAGATATAAAACTTAGTCTTGAAAATGGTAATCTCACCATTAGTGCGACACTTAACAAGGAAAACGAGAGTGAGGAAAGTGGTCGCTACATTAGGAGAGAACGCCAATTTGGTAGTTGCTCACGTAGTTTCTATGTTGGTGATGATGTGATGGAAGAAGATGTGAAGGCCAAACTTGAAGATGGTGTACTGACACTTACTATCGTCAAAAAAGAACCCAAACAAAATACAAACAAATTCATTGATATCGAATAAGTCGAGGGCTGCACTAGCAGCCCTTTTTCTTTTCTAAACGATTTGTAAATAGACTGGACAGTGATCGCTTCCTTCAATGTCGTTGAGTATTTCTGCTTGTCTGATCTTATTTTCTAATTTTGTTGAAACAAGAAAATAGTCAATTCTCCACCCGACATTTCTTTGCCGGGCAAATGTTCGGTAGGACCACCATGAATATTTAACTTCCTCCGGGTGTAAATAACGGAATGTATCAATAAAATTGTTTTTTAAGAGGATATTAAATCTATTTCTTTCCTGGGGAGAAAAACCTGGACTCTGGTGATTTTGTTCGGGATTTGCTAGGTCAATTTCATTGTGAGCGACATTTAAATCGCCGCAGAGGATAACGGGTTTTGAAATTTTGAGTTGATTGAGATAATTAAGAAAAGCAATTTCCCACTCGACACGGTAGTCAATTCTTAATAGTCCATCTTTACTGTTGGGAGTATAGACATTGACTATATAATAATCGTCTAATTCTCCAGTAATGACCCTGCCTTCTTGGTCGTGTTCATCGATGCCAATCCCATAAGTAACATTAATAAGGGGAATCCGTGAATATATTGCCGTACCAGAATAGCCTTTTTTATTTTTAGCAGCGTTCCAATAGCGAGAATATCCACTTGGCAAGAAATCGACTTGATGATCCTCTGCTTTGACTTCTTGAAGACACAAGATATCTAAATCAAAATCACTGATTATTTTACCTAAATCGACTTTTTTAAGGACGGCGCGGATACCATTTACATTCCAAGACATCAGTTTCATAACATACCTCTTATCAAGTTATTAATAGTTTTATCTTAATCTAAATGCATAGTGACGACAAGTTTATCCTTTGCTTATTTTGCTATTGATGGTAAAATCCTAATATTGTTGTTAAGGAGATACATATGACAAAAAAAATAATAATGTTACCGATGCTTTTAGCATTAATTGTGGGCTGTGGTGATGTAAGTTCATCACTTGATAGTAGTGCAACTATCTCATCGACGCTTGATGAGGATATCACGAGCGAAGATTTTAGTAGTTTTCCTGATTCCCAAAGTGATGTAACCTCAGAGCAATTAGTGACAAGTGAAGAACCGATCACAAGTCAACAACCACTTACTAGTGATGA
>CAYZOC010000022.1:5304-7475 GCA_964480275.1 uncultured Staphylococcaceae bacterium
AATTAGTGACAAGTGAAGAACCGATCACAAGTCAACAACCACTTACTAGTGATGAGGATATCACGAGCGAAGATTTTAGTAGTTTTCCTGATTCCCAAAGTGATGTAACCTCAGAGCAATTAGTGACAAGTGAAGAACCGATCACAAGTCAACAACCACTTACTAGTGATGATCATATCTCTAGTGAGTCAAGTAGTGAAGTAGTCACTAGTGAAGAAGAGATAATCTATCAAGATTTAAATGAAATTCGCCAAATCGCCGAGAGTTTTGAAAATATGACCAATGAGGCTAATGTCTATGCTTCAACTGTAAAAGCAAAGTTTCGCGCCCAGTTATTAGCGCACCAAGATTATATTGCCGGAGGAAGTGATTACACTTATCGTAATAAAGCCCTAGTCGCTAATGAAAGCGGCGTTATACTCGTAAGTATGAATGGAAATGATTATAGTCTGATTAAAGATTACGCTAGTAGTCAACAAGTTTACGACTTTGAAGGAACAATTAGTTATTATAATGGGCAAGCAGAAGTTACACTTACAAAGCGTCCAACATACTTGGATGGTATAACGCTAGATTACACGCTTATACGGACGCAAGTAAGTAGTATCAAAGACGTTTTTGATCAACTAAAAGTGACACCTTTAAACAACAAAGCAATCGGCTATATTGCGGAACCGATGAACATGTCCTTAAGGTATTTAATGAAATTAGAAAATAACCTTGCCCTATTTAGTGATGGCAAAAATGTTATCCAAGTTTATGGTCATGATAAAATTAATAATTCCTTTACGATAGGTGGCGTTTATGATCTTAGCTTTATGCCCGGATTATATATAAATAAGCCAACATTTAATTACTTGGCTCATCAAGCTAGTGATGATGAACTGCCAACTTTAGAAGTTTCAAAAGCGATGGGTGCTACCGAACTATATAGTTATAGTTATATTAAAGAACCAAGTTTTGCTAGTGATTTTGCTAAGAACCTCTCTTATGCCGAAACCTTAATTAATGCTTATGTATTTGAAGGTTTTGTTAACTACTATGAAAAAGATGGACAAGCAAACATCAGCTTTGATGATCAAGCAAAAGCACCATATGCAACTTATCAAAATGCCGTGAGTGCTAAGTCACTATTTATCAACAATGAAAGCGGACTAAAATTATATTCAGCGCAAGACTTTCTTAACTGTGTATTTTGGCCAGAGGCTTCTAATGCGGCCGCGGAAAAGAATCTCGTCGAATTTATTTTCGTTCCTTATTTATTTAACACAAATGGATATTTTCAAATCCAAGTGTTCGAGACCACATATATAGCACCTTGAGTGAAATATAGACAATTTAGTTTATAAATTGAAAATGACCTCTACTTTAAAGTATACTTTAAGTGGAGGTTTTAATTTATGCCAGATTACATTGAATATATTATTATTTCACTCGCAGTTGTTTCCGTTATCATTATTGCCCTAATCGCTCTACTTATCATCAGGGTACAATATCTTCGTCAGTATTTTAATTCGCGGAAGTTTAAACTGACAATGAAGCTTGAAGTTGATCCCGTTTCACATCTTGATAAGTTTGTTTTCTACATTTTCAATAACAATCTAAATGACGCTAGAGTCACTGATATTGGGATTGGCTATGATCAAGAAAGCATCACTTTCCATAAAGAGTTATTGAAGAAACAAAATCTTGAAGAAGAAGATTGGTTGATTATTCAAACACGAGACTCGGTGTCACTTGATATTGATGTTGAAAAAACATATCGCCTAATTCTCGAACGTAATAAGGGAACATATCGCTTGAAAAAAGTCAGAATCTATGTCATTGATTCATCAGGTTTTGAAACTAGAGTAAAAGCTCGTGATTTTGTAAAAACGCTAAAGAAAATGTTAAAGCAAGATCGGAAGATTATTGCCTTAGGCAAACGTAAGCTTCGGATGGAAAAATTCAAAGCCTTCTTTGATTTTAAAAATCGCGGAAAAGTCACTCCCGAAGAAGTAAAAGACTTAGAACCAGAGGCGTTCAAACAACAAAAAGACCTAGTGGAAAAAGAAGATAAAACTATTGACACGCCGAAGAGCGAGGTTAAAGAAACTCCTAAGGTAGTGCCTGAAGTTGAAATAAAAGATGACTTAGAAAAAGATAAAAAACCCGAGCAAGACGAGAAAAAA
>CAYZOC010000022.1:7575-17889 GCA_964480275.1 uncultured Staphylococcaceae bacterium
GTCGAACTAAAAGACGAAAAAAAAGATAAAGAGTAAACTAAAAGAAAGTTCTATCGAGCGATAGAACTTTTTTATTTAATTTATGTGATATATATCACGACTATAGACCTTATCTTTGTAGGGTACAAGTTCGTCTTCAATCCTATTCGCGGCAATCACATCACTTTGGTGACAAAATTCATTAAAGTTAGATATTAGCTCTACGCCAATAAGTGGTGAAAACCTAAGAAGTGGCTCATAAATGATGACTTTCACATTATAAGCTTTCAACATATCAATGATATCAAACATCACAGAGTCACGGATATTTTCCGAATTCTTCTTCATCACTAGTCGATAAATCCCGATAACTTTGGGCTTTTTCTTCATTAGCATTGTAACAATATGTTCTTTTCGCGTTCGATTGCCCTCAACAACAGCTTTGATAAGATTGTTAGGCACATTACGATAATTAGCAAGCAGTTGCTTGGTATCTTTGGGAAGACAATAGCCCCCATAAGCAAATGAAGGATTATTATAGTGATCACCTATCCGTGGGTCGAGACTCACCCCTTCAATAATTGAGCGCGTATCTAATGATCTAATTTCGGCAAAAGTATCTAGTTCATTAAAGAAGCTCACGCGCATTGCTAGATAAGTATTAGCAAAAAGTTTAACTGCTTCCGCTTCTTGTTCGCCTAAATAACGTAGTGGCACGTCTTCTTTAAGTGAAAAAGACAAGAGGAGATTGGCAAAACGTCGGGCTCTACTTGAGCGACCACCAATAATTATGCGACTTGGATAGAGATTATCATAAAGAGCTTGGCCTTCACGTAAAAATTCGGGTGAAAAATATATGTGCTTAAATTTAAACAATGTCCGGACATTTGTTGTATATCCAACGGGAATTGTTGAGCGGATGATAATTGTTGCCTTTGGCGCAGTGATAAGTGTTTGCCTGATCACCATTTCAACACTAGTTGTATCAAAATAATTTTGCTGATCATCATAGTCAGTGGGCGTAGCAATTACGACATAGTCACTATCAACTAGTGCAGCTTCTAGATCGAGCGTCGCCCTTAAATTAAGCTTTTTGTTCAAAAAGTATTCGCTAATAAGGTCATCTTTAAGCGGGGAGATTCGTTGGTTAATTTTATCGACTTTTTCACTAATGATATCAACGATAGTTACTTGATGACCTTGGGCAAAAAGTGTGGCTAAAGACAAACCAACATAACCAGCACCAACAATAGTTATTTTCATAATCGACCTCCTATGGAGATATGAGTCTATATAATTACTTGTATTATAGTATAATTTGCTAGATAAAAAACTAGACAAATAGCGAAGCGGACTTATACGGCTTAAACTATTGCTAGTCGATAGCCAAGTTCGCGCGTAAGGTTTATCAATTAATCTTTAAAGACTATACTAAATTTAGTATAATCATTTTATATCTCTTTATAGGAAGTAGAAATATGAAGAAAAAAACTAATACAAATTATGTCAAGATGTGGGGAGAGCATGTCTCACTTTTACATCTTGTCGTGGCGATTATTGTCAATATTAGCGTCGTCTTGATTGTTTTACTTGCAACTGTTAATTTGACTAAAGACTATCGCCTGATGATTGGTCTTGGCGCACTTGTGATTGCCCTAATCGTCAACAGTTCGATTTTTAAACCAAAACGGAAAGTGGTCAGCAAATAATGGATGCGATATTAATTCTCCAAATTGTACTTTTTGCAATTTTAGGGAGTCTTATTTACATCATCATTGGTATTATCCCGGGAACTGATGAGACTAGTGTTCTTGTGCCAGCGACAGTCTTATTATTTTCATTTGGCCTCGAACCACTTGTGATACTTTCATTTTTTATTGGGGCGATGATTAGTTTAAATGTCACTGACTCAATCCCCACAGCTTTGACATCGATTCCTGGTGGAGTAATGGCGACACCGATGGTTGAATCCTCAACCTTTTTAAAAGAAAAAGGCTTAGTCACACACACGATTAGACGAATGACTAGTGGGGCAATATATGGAACTTTTGCTGGATTATCGATTGGCCTTTTGATTGTTGGAGTTGTCAAGTTGATTGAGCATTTTAGCGGCACAAAAATTGAGCAAGCTATTAATGGTTATCAACACTACGTATTCCTAGCAGGGGCAATTTTTCTTGCCCTGATGAGTAAGAAAAAGTGGCTTTCTCTTGCCGCGATTATTCCCTTTGGTCTAACAGTATATGCTGCGAAACTTGCAAGCAGCACTATTAGTGCAACCCCCTTCTTTTTAGCGATTACAACAGGGCCATTAATCTATCAGTTGATTACAATGCTAGTTCCTAAGTTAAGAAGTGAATCTAGTGTTATTGGCGATAAAGAAATCGAAATTGAAAAAGATAAAAAGTTTGGTCTATTAGAATTCAAGCAATCAATGATGACTAAATCGACAAACAAGACAATTTTCTCAAGTATTATTTCAAGTTTTCTCTTTTTCCTCTCACCAGTTGGTGTCACCATGCTTGTTGGTGAAACCGCGACGCAAGGGATCAAGGACGAAGAAGAAAAAGGGCTCGCTAAAGTTTCAATTATGAATGGTGTTGCTAGTGCAACGTATATGTCAGGTATTATTGTCTCGCTCTTTGCCTTTGGCTTTGCAATATCACCAGCGGCCGCCGGACCTGGTGGTACCTTTTTTAATGCTGAATATAACTTTTTGGCTAGTATTAATTTAGGTCCTGCCATCATTGTCATTATATTTGCAATGATTGTCGCCTTATTAATCGCTGCGACACTTTCGTTTAAATATGCTGGTCGAATCACCTATTTGGTTTTTAAATTTATTCCTCAGGAAGCAGTCATTTCTTTGCTGATTGGCCTGGCATTTCTGCTTGTGTATTTAGATTCTGGCTTTCTTGGTGTTGCCATCATTACCGGTGTTGCCCTTGTCGCGGGGTATCTCAATAGTTTAGGTGTTGGACATGGCATCCTCTTTATGGCGTTTTATACCGCGCTCTATATGATGACTTTTGGAGTATTACCATCGTAATATATGCATAAAAAAGTTCATAGTGAAGCCCATGGCAAAGTTATTCTTATTGGCGAACATAGTGTTGTCTATCACTATGGTGCACTTGTCGCTCCTTTTAATAGTGATAAAATCCACGTAACAATTTCGAAGTGTGAGGAGGGAATACATCTAATTTCTTCTTATCACACCGGACCACTTTTTAGCATTGGGGCACCAATTGAAGGTATCCAAGCGCTAGTGAAGTTTTTTCTTGAAAAATATAATTATCAACACGAGAGCTTTCAAATTGAAATAAAGTCAACTTTACTAAGTAGAAGAGGTCTAGGTTCTAGTGCCGCGGTTGCTAAAGCACTAGGTGAAGGCTTATTTAAATATTTTGATTTACGTTTCTATCCTGAAGATTTAACAAAGTTAATAAATGTTTCAGAACTCGTCTATCATGCCCGACCAAGTGGGATTGATATGAACGCTGTCATGAATCAAAACCTACTTTATTATAAAGATGGTAGTTTTAAAGTTGTAAAACCAAAGTTTAAACTTCACATTGTTGTTGTTGACAGTGGCAAACCATCAAGAACACGTAATTCTGTTGCTGAAGTGGCCGCTAAGGTTGCCAAAGATGATCAAGAAGTTCTTGCTCACTTAAAAGCACTTGGTGAACTTGCTGATACTGCTTATGATAATTTAGAACATGGTCGGCTTGAACTTTTTGCTCGTGCCTTAAAAACATCGCAAATCCATCTTAGCGCGATTGGTGTTAGTAGTCCCGAGTTAGATCGATTGATTGATTTAGCTTATCTAAATGATGCACTAGCCGCAAAACTTACGGGTGGTGGCCAAGGTGGTTGTATGTTTGCCCTATTTGTAAATGAGGAAAAAGCGCATAAATTTGCTAAAATAGTAGGAGAACAAGGATATCAACACAAGTGGCAACTACTAATTTAATAAAAACCAGCACTGCTTGCGCAAATATTAATATTGCGCTTTTAAAGTATTGGGGAAAAAAAGAAGAAAAACTCAACATTCCTTATCAATCAAGTATTTCATTAACGCTTGATGGTCTCTACACAACTTCAACCCTTACGCTTGACCCTTTACTTACTGAAGATGTGCTTTTTATTAATGGCAAACGAGTATCAGAAAAAGAACAGATTAAAATCCGCCGTTATCTAAACTTGGTGAGAGAGATGTATCATCGTTTTGGGTTTATAAAAGTTGATAGTTACAATCATGTTCCAACCGGAGCAGGACTAGCTAGCAGTGCCAGTAGCTATGCTAGTATTGCCCTAGCACTTAATAATATTTACAACTTAAAGCTTGATCAAAAAGGACTATCATCGCTCGCCCGCCTTGGTTCTGGCAGTGCCAGTCGCTCAATTTATGGCGGTTTTAGTGTTTGGCATCATGGTGAAGATCACACAAGTAGCTTTGCCGAGCAATTGTCGAGTAAGTGGGATGAGCTTGTTTTTATTGTTGTGATTTTAAGTCGTGAAAAGAAGCTTGTTTCCTCGCGTGAAGCAATGAAACTTTCGCTTGAAACTCCTGCTTACCAAAACTTTATTGCGACCAGTAATAGCCTTTATCCAAAGATGCTTGAGGCGATAAAAAAACAAGACCTTATGCGTCTTGGTCCCCTTGTTGAAACAAGTAGCGAGCTCCTTCATTCGACGATTAGGGCTAGTGGGATTGATTATTATCTAAAAGAAACATATGAATTTTTAGACTATGTCAAAGAATTAAAAAAACGCTTTCCGCTTTTTTATACACTTGATGCGGGACCAAATGTTAAAATATTAACAAGTCGACAATATCTTGATGATATTATGCCATTTTTCAAACAGTATGAGATAGTTATTGCTGGGGCAGGAGGAGAGGCGTATGTACAAACTGAAAGTACCAGGTAAATTATATTTATTAGGTGAATATAATGTACTAGCCGATGGCCATAGTGCAATCCTTTTCGCCATTGATCGCTACATTAAAGTTTCAATTGCAGATTGTGATACGTTTGTCCTTGTTAATGAAAAACAAGTTTATCCTCTTCATGTCGATCAGGGAAAAGTAAGTGTTGAGGATGATAGTTTAAAAATATCGGAATCAGCACTACAAATAGCGATTGATTATTTACAATTTTTAGGATTAGAAATTCGACCCTTTCGCCTTCATTTAAACAATCAATTGGTAAATGAAGATGGGACAAAATATGGCTTTGGCTCGAGTGCGGCGATTCTTGTTGCTATTTTACGAGCGGTTTTTACATTTCACCAACTAAATGTATCTAATTTTGATCTATTCAAAATTGCAGTCTTAGGTCAACATATCTTGGGGAAAAAGACATCAGGTGGTGATCTTGCGGCTGTAATTTATGGCGGGCTTATTTATTATCGTCGCTATGCTTATGAATGGTTGAAAGCGGGGATTAAGCGGGGATTTAATCTTATTGGTGAAGAGTGGCCAATGTTAGCAATTGTCCAACTCCCCCATCAAAAACTTGATATCGCCATCGGCTGGACAAATAGTGCCCACTCCACTGATGCAAACTTAGGAAAAATTTTAAATCGTAGAGATGATTTTCATGAATTTAGTGATAAAGCTGAAAAAATTGTTATTGAAGCTAAGGCAATACTAGAAGGTGGAGATCTTAGGCGATTAGGACCACTAATTGCTCGTTATCAAGCACTTTTATATAAATTAGATTTCGACCTCGAATTAGGCTTTAACACGGATATCTTAAATAGACTAATTAAGTGTGCGGCCGACTTAGGTGGTTATAGCAAAATTAGTGGGGCTGGCTATGGTGATTGTGGACTAGCGATTGTTGATAATAAATTACTACTTGAAAAAGCCTGGTCTCTACAAGGAATTCGACTAATAAAGTATAAAATTGCGGGAAGAGTAAAGGGGTAATAGAATGTCAGAAAAACGTAAAGATGAGCACGTGTTATTTTCAAAAAAACAATCTAGAGGTCTCAATGATTTTGATCGAATGAGGCTAATTCATGATGGCTTAACTAATTTAAAGCTAGAAGATGTTGATCTTTCAAGTTATATTCTTGGCACAAAATCTCCGCTACCAATATATATTAATGCCATGACGGGTGGGACAGATAAGACAAAGAAAATCAACGAAAAATTAGCTCACATTGCCGAAAAGTATCAAATACCTCTTTTTGTGGGTTCACAATCAGTAGCGCTTAAAGATCCTAGTTTAAGTGACACTTTTGCTATTGCTAGAAACGTTAATCCTCAAGGATTCATCGTCGCCAATGTTTCTGCTAACGCAAGTGTAAACGATGCTAAGAGAGCGATTGAAATGATTGAGGCTAACGCCCTTGCAATCCACATCAATATAATTCAAGAACTTGTGATGGGTGAGGGCGACCGTGATTTTAGTCAGTGGCAAGAAAATATCAAAAAAATTATTGAAGCAATCAAGCTACCAATCATCGTTAAAGAAGTCGGCTTTGGTATGAGTGAAAAAACGCTTGAAGATCTAGCAAAAATCGGTGTCAAATATATCGATATTAGTGGTCGAGGGGGAACTAATTTCGCCACAATCGAGCGGATGCGCAACCAAGAAGAATATTCAGTATTTGAGGAACTAGGTATTTCTAGCTATCAAAGCTTAGTTAATGCCCGAGCATTGATGAGTAAGACACATATTTACGCCTCAGGAGGTATTCGTCATCCCCTTGATGTAATTAAGGCTCTGGTCTTAGGGGCGGAAGCAGTTGGGCTATCATATTATTTTCTTGAACTATTGAGCCTTGATGAGCAACATATGTATCAAAAAATAGATAAATTTATTGCTGATTTGCAAAAGTTAATGTTACTTTTTAATGCCAATAATATATATAAACTTCGGTCAGTGAACTATCACTTTGCTTGATTATGCAATCACTACGGCAACTTTATAAAATAGGTTATGGACCATCAAGTTCACATACGATGGGACCAGCTCGCGCTATTATTGAAGTAAGAAAGCGTCATACAAGTGCTACACGCCTAGAAGTAGTCCTTTTTAACTCGTTAGCACTTACTGGCCATGGCCATCTAACGATTGATTGTATTAAGGATGCATCTTTTCCGCTTGATGTGACTGTTTCCAACAAATTAGCCAAAGATAAACATCCCAACACCCTACTAATTCGGGTTTTGAGTGACAGCGAATTTATTAGTGAATACGAAATTTATAGTATCGGTGGCGGTGATATCGCTTTTAAAGACGAAAAAGTCGAATTTCCTGACGTATACCCGCATCACTCTTTTAAAGAAATTAAGGCATATTGCCGCAAAGAAAACTTGAGTTTAGCTGAGTATGTGTTTCGTTTTGAAAACGAGGAAATAAAACAATATCTTACCCAAGTATATCTTGTCATGAAAGAGGCAATAAACCGGGGCATCACGACGATAGGTTTGCTCCCGGGCCCGCTTAAAGTAACAAGAAAGGCCCCCTCACTTTTTAATAAAATCATCAATAACGAACCAGGTGAAGTCAAAGAGAGTCGCCTTGTTTCTTCTTACGCCTTTGCTGTTAGTGAAGAAAATGCAAGTGGTGGTGTAATTGTGACCGCGCCAACTTGTGGGGCGTGTGGAGTATTGCCCGCTGTTATTTACTACATGGAGCAAAAGCATCCTTTTATCACCCAAGCGCGCATCATTAATGCGCTAGCTGTTGCTGGTCTGATTGGTAATTTGATCAAACATAATGCAAGTATCAGTGGGGCGGTATGTGGTTGTCAAGCTGAAATTGGTAGCGCCTGTTCAATGGCAGCAGCGGCCCATGCAACACTATTGAAACTTTCAATTAATCAGGTTGAATATGCTTCTGAGATTGCACTAGAACATCATCTTGGTCTTACGTGTGATCCCGTTAACGGCTATGTACAAATTCCATGTATTGAACGTAATGCTGTCGCTGCTTTAAGGGCAATTGATGCTTGTGGTCTTGCATACTTTCTAACAGACACACGAAAAATCTCCTTTGATGTCGTTGTTAAAACGATGTATGAAACCGGTCTTGATATGAATGAGCGCTATAAAGAGACCTCAACTGGTGGTCTTGCAACCAACTATATTGATGAAGATGACATTAATTGTTGGTAAAAAGCCACAAAAAGCACACTTAGTAAGCACTTTCAGTGTAAATTTTATAAAGAGAACTAGACAAGAAAATAACTCGTGATAGAATAATAAAAGGTTTATTATGATAGATTCTGAAATATATAAGGATGCACTCTTTAAAAGTTCAACCGCCTTTGCAGTTCATGAGGCCGTATTTGATAATCAAGGAAACATGATTGATTATGTTTTTTTAGATGTTAACCCTTCATTTGAAGAGTCGACTGGTCTTGAGGCAAAAAGAGTTATTGGCAAACGATTTTTAAAAGAAGTAGCCAAAAATAAAGAAGAAGCTCTTCGCTGGGTCAAGATATATGAGAAAATATTAAAATCGAAAAAAGAAAAAATTATTGAACAATATTCTGCCGAATTTCATAATCAATACTTTATCCATGCCTATCCTTTAGATAAAATCAGATTTATTACCCTTTTTAAAAACACCTCAAACGAATTTAAAATGGAACAAATAACTAGTTATTTTCTTGATCATGTCGGTAAAAAAATCGATTATCCATTGCTAGCACAAATGGGTCTAGATTTTTCTGGCGCCGATTATGCACTATTTAATTTATATGAAGAAAAGGGTGATAGTTTTGCGACCAAGGCCTTTGTTGGCGCCGGTGATAAGTTAGATAGCTTGCTCAAACATATTGGCGGACGCATTGTCGGTCGCAAGTGGAAACGCTATATTAACGTTGATGCTCCGACTAACCACATTGGAATTATTGATTTTGAAGAACTCGCGCCAATTGTTGGTAGTTCAATTCCCCTGCATATCTTAAAAGATGTTGGTGAAAAATTTAATCTTGGCAAGGTTGTACTTGCAGAAATTACGACAAATAAGAAAATTCTCGGTAGTTTTACATTTATTTTCACAAATGAAAACCGCTTTTTTAATTCTAGTTATTTGAATATTTACCTCAAGCAACTAGGCGTATTTATTGAGAAGTGTCAACTTCAACAAAGTCTTAATTTACAAAAAATTGAAACAGAAATTATGGAGCGAAAACTCAAGAAGGATACACTAACAAATGCTTATAATCGTAGTGTTATCAATTCTCTTTTGACTGATCGGCTTATCATTGCTAATAAAAACAAGATAAAGAGTTACTTTGTTGTTCTTGATCTTGATAATTTCAAATTTATTAATGACACACATGGGCACCAAGTAGGTGATGCAGTTTTACGTCAATTTGTTGAAAAAATCGACCAATTATTAAGAAGTGATGATTTACTCGTTCGTATTGGTGGCGATGAATTCTTATTATATCTCCATAGTGTTGAGCATGATGATGACGCTAACCACATTATGCAACGAATTTTTGAAAGTCTTTCTGCTGTATATCACGTTAGTGACGATGAAGGAAATACTCTCAAATTAAATGTCTCACTTTCAGCCGGCTTAGCTAGATTCCCCCAAGACGGCACTAATGTTAAAGAGTTGATGAATAAGGCCGATTATACAATGTATAAAGTTAAAAAGACTGGTAAAAATGACTTTGCATTCTTTGCGCTAGATAAAGCAAGTATGTTCTAATAATTATAGTTACTAACTCCTCGTGCCCATCGTAAAGATGGGTTTTCTTTATTTTTATAAAGAAAGTATTGGGAGCGCTTACACGCTATTTTATAATAGAGGTGGTTGATAACATTTTTACATAAGGAGAACATAATGAGTAAGACAACTATTTTTGATAGTATGGCTGAGCATAATTATGAACAAATTGTTCATTTTTATGATGAGGCAACAGGATTAAAAGGTATTACCGTCATTCACAATACGACGCTAGGACCAGCACTTGGTGGAACAAGAATTTGGGACTATGCATGTGAAGAAGATGCCCTCAAAGATTGTATGCGACTAGCACGAGGGATGACTTATAAGGCGGCCGCTGCTGGCCTTAATCTTGGTGGTGGTAAAACGGTATTAATTGGTGACATTAACAAGTTACATTCGGAAGCATATTTTCGCGGATTGGGCCGGTTTGTTCAAAGTTTGAACGGGCGTTATATTACAGCCGAAGATGTCAATACGACAACTAAAGATATGAATTTTGTCCACATGGAGACAGATTATGTTGTTGGATTAGAAGGAAAATCGGGCAATCCATCGCCAATGACGGCGCTTGGTAGTTTTTATGGAATAAAAGCTGCACTTAAACGTAAATATGATTGTGATGATG
>CAYZOC010000023.1:0-17110 GCA_964480275.1 uncultured Staphylococcaceae bacterium
TAATGCAATTACAAGTAATTGTGATATAATCTTAAGGACCGGAGGTGAATTATATGCGTGATAACATTCTACTAAAATGTACTGTTTGTGGGGAAGAAAACTACCTTACAAGCAAAAATAAGAAAAATCAACCTGAACGGATTGAAAAGAAAAAATATTGCTCCCGTTGCAATAAGCCAACAATCCACAAAGAAAAGAAATAAAGCTTCGGCTTTATTTTTTTGCTGTATCTCTACCTATGCAAATTGCATATTAGTTAATATAATAGAAAAAGGGAGGAATAACGATGATTAATGTTACAGAACTAAGACCAGGAAATTACTTTCTTGAAGATAATAATATTTATAATGTTCTAGATATTCTTTTAAACAAGACAGCAATGCGGAAAATGGTCGCTAAAATCAAAGTCAAAAATGTAAGAACTGGTTCAACAACTGAATTATCCTTTAACTCAGGCTACCAAATCGAGCGCATCAATATTGATAAAAGATCGATGCAATTCTTATACGATAGTGGTGATGCTCTAGTGTTTATGGACAATACCACTTATGAACAAATCGAAATTCAACGTGAATTATTAACATGGGAATTAAATTTTCTCGTCGCTAATAGTGAAGTCGAAATTGCAATGTATGATAGTGAAGTGTTAGGTTTATCACTACCTGCTAAAGTAGCGCTTAAAATCACTGAATGTGCTCCTGGAGCCAAAGGTAATACCGTGACCAATGCTACCAAGGATGCTGTCGTTGAGACTGGACTTCGCTTAAGAGTCCCCCTCTTTATTGAAGAGGGTGAAATCATCAGCGTCCGTACTGATAATGGCGCCTATGATGGTCGGGCAAAGGAGTAAATATGTTTTTAATTGAAATGGGTACAACAGCTTTTATCTTCTTACTAATTGGTATTCTGCTCGCTGGCGGAGCTGCTGGATTCTTTATTGCTCAAAAGGTATTTAAAGATCAACTCAAGAAAAACCCACCAATCAGCGAAAAACAAATTCGTGTAATGCTATCAGCGATGGGACGTAAACCTAGTGAATCACAAGTTCGTTCAATCATGAACTCGATGAGAAATCAATAAATTACATGTAAAATTAAAAATAGATGTCACCATATCGATGACATCTATTTTTTTTACTTAATCTCGACTATATTTTCGGTTCGCCGATTTTTCTTTCATTGCCGTCTAAAAGACGTTTAATATTTGCTTGATGGCGCCATATTAAAAGTAGAGAAAGTGCAGTAAAACTTCCATAAAACCATGGAATGTTTTCAATCGCCCCCGGCCATAGACTAAATGTTGCTACACCTGGAAGGAAGAAAATCCAACCATAAGCTATGAAAGCGGTAGCAGTTGTAATACTCGCAAGCGAAACCATTCTTTTCAGGTAAACTAGACCAAAGAAGATAATCATACTTATAATTGTAACCAACCAGCTGCTTGCTAGAGCAAAGCCGGCAAAGATTGAGACAACCTTGCCACCTTTAAACCCATAAAATACCGGGAATGCATGGCCAAGAGCGGTAGTAAATATGGCTCCATAAACTGTTGGCGCAACCCAAGCAAATTGTGCTAGTTGTGGGATTCTTAACAACAAGACGATCGTCCAATAGACAACAATCGATTTAAGAACATCAAAAAACATTACAAGAAAGCCAGCCTTCTTGCCAAGAACACGAGTGGCATTTGTGCCACCTGCATTTTTAGAACCGAAGTGACGAACATCCTTTTGATAAAAGTTTTTACCGATTATAAGAGAAAACGATAGTGAACCGATGAGATAACCAAACAATAGACCAGCGATAAGAATTAATATTGAATAAACCATAGTGGTGCCTCCTAATCACTAGTATATATTAATATTATTTGTTATATAAAATAAAGTAATATTTTGTTACAATAATTAATGAATGCTAGTAAGGATGTCGAAATAAATGAGTAATAACGAAAAAAATCTACAACAATATACCGCCGACTCGATCGATATTTTAGAAGGTCTTGAAGGCGTAAGAAAACGGCCCGCGATGTATATTGGTTCAACAAACAATGTTGGACTACATCACTTAGTATGGGAAGTTATTGATAATTCTGTTGATGAAGCCATGAGTGGTTTTGGTGACAAAATTACTGTCACGTTACATAAAGATGGATCAGTCTCAATTCAAGATGAGGGTCGGGGGATTCCAACTGGAATCAACAAAAAAACCGGACAAGCTGCTATTCATCTTATTTTCTCGACGCTCCATAGCGGAGGTAAATTTACAGAATCAGCGTATAAAACAAGTGCTGGTCTTCATGGGGTTGGTGCTAGTGTGACTAATGCGCTTAGCGAGTGGCTGGATGTCACAGTGTGGCGCGATGGCAAGATTCATCATATTCGTTATGAAAATGGCGGCAAGTTAGTTACGCCCTTAGAAATTATCGGTAATTCAAACCGGCACGGGACGCTTGTTTCTTTTAAGCCCGACGCCACTATTTTTAAGACTGTTGATTTTAAGTGGGACACAATTACAAATCGCTTACAAGAAAGTGCGTTTTTACTAAAAAAAGTCCATTTCTTTGTCAAAGATGAAAGAACAGGACTAGAAGAAGAGTTCTATTATGAAAATGGACTTTTTGAATATATCGAAATCGTCAATCAAAATAAAGTAGCAATGAGCGATATCATTTACTTTGAAGATGACTATTCAGGTAATGGCAACAACAAATATAGCGAACCAATGCATATGGAAATCGCCTTGCAGTACTCACAAAATGATTACGAAGAAACGATTCTTTCATATGTAAACAATATTCGAACTAAAGATGGGGGCACTCATGAAACAGGATTTCGTGCCTCATTAACCCGGGCTCTCAATGATTTTGCCACTGAAAATTCACTTGTTAGAAACAAGATGAAACTCGAGGGCAGTGATATTCGTGAAGGACTAACCGCGATTATATCGCTAAGAATTCCTGAAGGTATTCTCGAATTTGAAGGCCAAACAAAGGGTAAACTTGGGACTCCTGAAGCTCAAAGTGCAGTAAATAACTTTTTTTATAACAAATTCATTTATTATCTTCATGAAAATCATGAATTTGCCGTTAATCTTGTTCGTAAATGTATTGATTCGCAAAATGCTAGAATTGCCGCACGAAAGGCGAAAGAAAGTCTTCGTAAAACAAAGAAGCCTAAAGATGAATTAATTCTTAGTGGCAAACTAACACCGGCCCAAAGTCGTGATTATCACTTAAATGAACTGTTTATTGTTGAGGGTGATAGTGCTGGTGGTACCGCTAGAACTGGTCGTGACCGCAAGCATCAGGCTGTACTTCCCCTACGAGGAAAACCTTTAAATACAGACACTAACACAATGGAAAAGATGTTAAAGAATGAAGAGTTTGCGACGCTGATCAACACAATTGGTGCTGGCTATGGTCAAGAGTTTGATCTTGCTGATTGTCATTATGGAAAAATTGTAATCATGACAGATGCTGATACGGATGGTGCGCATATTCAAACACTGCTTTTAACCTTTTTCTATCATTATATGAAACCATTATTTAAGGCTGGCATGGTTTACATTGCCGTTCCACCACTATATCGAATCTCACGAGTAATCAATAAAGAGTTAAGGTATATTTATGCTTGGGATGACGCTTCTCTTGAAGATGCTAAAAAAGAGATTGGTCCAGGTTATAAAATTAATCGCTATAAAGGTCTTGGTGAAATGAATGCCGAACAATTATGGGAAACAACAATGAACCCCCAAACTCGAACATTTATTCGCGTTAATATTGATGATCCACTGCAAGTTGAAAAAAGAGTTTCAATTTTAATGGGTAAAGATGCATCTAATCGACGTAAGTGGATAGAAGAAAACATCGATTTCAATCAAATTGATACATTCATTGAGGAGGTAAAATAATGGCTCGAAAGAAAAAAGTCGTAGCGCAAGCTAGTGAAGCTGTTCGCGAAGAGAAGTTTCTTGAACTCCCAATGGATGAAGTAATGGGTGATAGATTTGGGATTTATGCCAAGGAAGTAATCCAAAATCGGGCAATCCCTGATGCTCGCGATGGCCTAAAACCAGTTCAACGGCGCATAATTTTTGCAATGTATGATGAAGGTAATCTCTTTTCCAAACCAACAAAAAAATGTGCCCATACAGTCGGGGCCGTGATGGGAAAATATCACCCGCATGGTGATAGTTCAATCTACGAAGCACTCGCCCGACTCAGTCAAAGTTGGAACCTTCGCTATCCGTTAATTGATTTTCAAGGCAACAATGGTAGTATCGACGGTGATTCACCGGCTGCTTATCGTTATACAGAAGCACGCCTCAATAATTTAGCTGAACTACTAGTGTTGGATATTGAAAAAAATACCGTTGATCAGCAACTGACTTTCGACGATACAAGTTTTGAACCAATGGTTCTGCCGGCCCGTTTTCCTAATTTGCTAGTTAATGGTAGTCAAGGAATCGCTGTCGGTGTTGCAACCGAAATACCACCACATAATCTAGTAGAGGTCGTCGAGGCGATTATTTATCGTATCAACCATAAAAAGGCCACTGTCGCTGATTTACGTGAGTTTGTTAAAGGACCAGACTTCCCAACTGGTGGACGAGTATTTACAGGTGATGGCCTAGATAGTATCTATGAAACTGGTCGTGGCAAAATTGAAATTGAAGCAAAGACTGAGATTGTCCTTGAGAAGAACTTCAATTTAATTGTGATCAGTGAAATACCTTATCAAACAAATAAATCGACACTCTTACGAGAAATCGGGTTGATTGCCACTAACCGTCGTGTTGATGGTATCAATGAAGTTCGAGATGAAAGCGACCGTAATGGTTTACGAATTGTTGTTGAAATAAAAAAAGATATAAATCCTGAAATAATACTAGAATTTCTACTAAATAAAACCCAATTACGTACTAACTACTCAGCTAATGTCGTTACAATTGCAAATAACCGCCCTAAGACTCTTAATTTGTTAGAGTTGGTTGATGTTTATATTGAGCACCAAGTTAGCGTTATAACTAGACGTTCCTCGTATGATTTAGCCAAACAAAGTAAGCGTCTTCATATAGTTGATGGTCTGATGAAAGCTATCAGCGTTGTCGATGAGGTCGTTAAAACAATCCGCGCAAGTAACGATAAAGCTAATGCTAAAGAAAACCTCATTACGAAGTTTGATTTTACTAACGAACAAGCTGAAGCAATTGTGATGTTGCAGCTTTATAAATTAACAAGTACTGATATTACGACTTTGCAGAACGAAAAAAATACACTTGAACGTGAAATAAACAAGTTAAAAGATATTCTTGAAAATGAAAAAAGTCTTAATCGTGTGATTATTAATGATTTGAAAGAAATAGCCAACAAATATGGTGATGATCGGCGAACAAAACTTGAAGAAAAGGGTGAAATCATTCAAGTCGATAAACGTGACTTAATCGTCGAAGAAGATGTAATGGTCGCGCTTACTCGTGATGGCTACATCAAACGTAGTTCGGTGAAATCATATCGTAGCAGCGGTGAAAACGCTCTTCCCGCGATCAAAACTGGCGATCTTTTTGTGATGGCCGACCTAGCTAGTACGAAAGATACAATTATTGCCTTTACTAATCTAGGTAACTATTTATTTATTCCGGTTTTTGAAATTAGTGATAGCAAGTGGAAAGAAGAAGGTAAATATCTAAACTATATTGTTAATCTAAGTAGTGAAGAAAAAATCGTTCAAGCCTTCAATGTTAAATTATTTAGAGAAGATTTAAACTTTGTAATGGTCACAAAGAAGGGTCTTATCAAGCGTTCTACTATTAGTGAATTCACGGCCCAACGCTACTCAAGACCTCTAAGCTGCATTCGTTTAGGGAAGGGTGACCGCCTTGCTGATGCATGTTTAACTAACGGTAATAGTAACGTCCTTGTCATTGCCAGTAGTGGAAGCGCAAGTTTATACAACGAAAATGATGTTACACTTGTCAGTCTAAAAGCCGCGGGTGTTAAGGCTATCAATAAACTAAAAGGTGCGCATATCACCGGTATTGTTTCATTATCGAGCGATGAGAAAGTCCGGGTTGGAATTGTGACTGATAATGCCCACTTCCGCATCTTTGATACCAACAGTCTTGAGGTCACAGCGCGGCTAGGTAAACTGCAAAATGTTATGCGTGTATTTAAGAGTGATCCTCATGAAATAACAAGTATTTTTGCCTATTATAAAAATAGTGAAAAACCATTGATTCACATTTTAACCTCATCAAACCTTATCGTCCCGATTGATCTAAGTGAAACCAAACCAATTCCCCTCGATAAGTATGCCAAACGCAATATTGAAAATATTAGTGACGATGATAAGATAGTTGGTTTATTTAATCTAACAGTTAAAGTAATCGACGATAGTATAAAAAGCGAAGAACCACCGATTAAAATCGCCCCTTCGACCATTGTCACAAGTAGTGAAGACGAAGACGATGCTTACGAACAGATATCAATCTTTGATGTAATTGATGAATAAAAAAATTGCTCAATTAACTTGGGCAATTTTTATTAGGTGCTCGCTGATTCACTTCCATTAGGATCTGGTATTAATTGACCCTGGAAGATAAGAATAAGATTAAGGATGGCAACGACTGCTAATAAAATCATACTTACAACCATAAATAATTCATCATCCTTGCGTAGGCTAGCAAAGCCAAGACGTTTACGGTTTTTCGCGTTCCAGTAGACTAAAAAAGTAATACCAAAGCCAATAAAGGGATTAAAGATACCAATCATCAGCGCAACAGTGATGAAAATCCGCTCTTTGAAGTACATAAATCCAATTAATTTTGTAAATGTGTTGTTCATGTCTCTTATTATAAATGAAACTGCTTTCAAGTGCTACTGAAAGCATTTAAAAATATTCTATTTTCGTGTAAGATGATATTGAGGTATATATGAAAAAATTAACCCCCACTTATCATGCAACAAATATCTATGAAATCCCCACAGATTTCTTTAAAAAAAATTCGATTACAAACATTTTAATCGATTTAGATAATACGCTTGCTTCTTATCGTCAAGATAGTGCTGATCAAAGAGCTCGTGACTATGTAAGCGCACTACTAGCAGCGGGGTACAATGTTGTGATTGTTAGTAACAATCGGGGCCGCCGCGTTAACACTTATGCTAAAAGTATTGGTGTTGAATATCGGGCCAACATGCGTAAACCTCTTAAATTCAAATTTAATCGCTTATTAAAGGAGAAAAACTTCACAAAACGCGCAACTGTTCTCATTGGTGATCAATTGCTAACTGATATATTCGTCGCTGCAAGAGTTGGTATACGTTCAATTCTTGTCGATAAGTTAGTCGAAGAAGACCAATGGACGACAAAAATTAATCGTAGGCTAGAGCGCCCATTTAGGCGTTCACTAATTAGAAGAGGAAAATTAGTAGATTGGAGGAAATTTTATGAGTGAAAATGACAAAATCATCCGTTGTCCAGGTTGTGGTGCGATTTTACAAACCGATGCGCCTGGTGAAGAAGGTTATATTCCACCTCACATTCTTAAAGAAAATAAACCAGGAACTGTCATTTGTAAACGTTGTTTTAGAATTCAACACTATAATGATGATCCCGCTAAAGAGCCAGTAATTAGTCAAGAATTTTTTCAAATAATTAATGATGCCAAGAAAACAAAAGCCTTAGTGGTATATGTAATTGATGTATTTAATTTTGAAGCAAGTTTCAATCGTGAAATCAATGAAGCTCTTACAGGATTAGATGTAATTCTCGTTGCCAATAAACTTGACTTACTACCAAAATCGACCAAACAAGACAAAATTAAAGACTTTGTGCTTGAAAGAGCGAAAGCTGCCAATCTTCGTGTCAGCAAAGTAATTACAGTTAGCTCAACCAAGAATATCAATACTGATGAACTTTTAAATGAGATATTAGAAGCATATAATCAAAGAAATGTATTCTTCATTGGCGCCGTCAGCAGTGGCAAATCTAGTCTTATTAAAGCATTACTTAAAAACTACCGCAATGAAACGACTAAGTTGATAACAACTAGTGTTTATCCAAATACCACACTCAAAGTTATCGAGATTCCTCTGGATGAAAATACTGTGATTTATGATACTCCTGGGCTTTCTATTAGCAATAGCTTCCTAGGAATCGCTGAACGTGACGTTATTCGCGATATTGTCCCGCGCGAAGAGGTTAAACCTACAACCTTTCAGCTAAGAGCAGGACAAAGTATTATCATTGGCGGAGTCGCGCGGTTTGACTTTATCAAAGGGCCAAGAACGGGATTCACCTTCTATATGGCGCCCAATGTCAAACTTTTAAGAACTGATTTGAGCCGCGCTAATGCAACATTTAATAGCCTAGTTAAATCAAAGAAGATCAAGCCAACAACAAAACTAGTCCTCGATGTTACTGACTTAGAAATAACGGAGTTGACCGTCGACTTCCTTGATAAGGTCGATGTCGCCTGGAGTGGACTCGGATTTGTCGCCTTTACGGGCAATCGTCAAGTATTAAAGGTTTATAGCCCTCGCGGCGTAGTTGTTACTCATAACAAGAGTAAAGTATAAAAGAAAAGAGAACATTATGTTAACACCAAATCAAATCCGCTACTTAAAATCGGAATCTCACCATATTGATGCCCTTTACCAGATTGGTAAGAACAAGTTAGGGCCAACGCAAATTGAACTATTAGTTAATGGGCTAAAGGCGCGTGAACTTATAAAAGTTAAAGTCCTTAAATCAATCGAATTAGATCTAGCCGAATTTGCTAACGAACTAGTGACGACACTCGATGCTTATTTAATTGACGTTAAAGGTCATGTTATTACGCTTTTTCGCGCAAAATCTAAAGAAAGTCGTTTTAAACTACCACGATGAAGAGAATCCTCTTAGGTGGAAGCTTTGACCCAATTCATGATGGTCATTTTGTCATGGCTAAGGTCGCAAGAGAACAGCTAGGAGCAGATATTGTTGAATTTGTCCTTGCCCCCCGCTCACGGTGGAAAGAAGGGGCTATCGATGTCGATGATCGCCTTATGATGCTAAAGACTTACTTAAAAGGAGTAAGCTGGGCTCATATTTGCCTCTATGAAGTTGAACAAAACGCCGATATTAATTATACAATCGAAACAATTAAACATTTTAAGAAGAAGTTCCCCAGTGATGAACTCTTTTTGCTTATTGGTGCCGATCAACTTGATAAGTTTGATCACTGGTATAAGGCCAGAAGTATTTCGCAATTAGCAAAAATTATTTGTTATCGCCGCCCTGGATATAGTCTAAGTGAAAAAAATCTCAAAGAATTCAATGTCGCAGTGATTGAGGGTGAAGAAAGTAATATCTCAAGCAGTGCAATTCGTGGACTCTTTAATCTTGATACAAGTGATGAAGTTATTGACTATATCGTGGAAAAACGTCTATATTTTATGCATAAAATCGCAAACTTTCTTAGTGAGAGACGGATTAATCACTCGATTGAAGTTGCAAAAATGGCTCGAAGAATTGCAATAAGCAATAATCTTGATAAGAAGAAGTCCTTCTTAGCTGGTTTACTCCATGATATTGCAAAAGAAATGCCTGAAGATAACCGTGAATTCATTATGGGAACGCAATACCCTGAATATCATCATCTATATAAATGGCTTCATCATCAATTTGTTGGAGAGTTTATTGCCCGGACAAGCTTTAATGTTGCCCAAGAAGATGTTTTAAACGCGATAAAATGGCATGCAACGGGAAAAGATAATATGTCATGGCTTGGTGAAGTGATCTATAGTGCCGATAAAATTGAACCAACACGTGGTTACGATAGTGAAGATATGATCAGAGCGTGTTTAAAAGACTATCATCTTGGGTTTGTTAAAGTCCTTTGTGAGAACAAGAAGTTTTTGGAATCAAAAAACTTCGACACGACAAATGAATTAACTAAAGCTTGTTATGATTTCTATTTAAAGTGATATTCATCTTGCAATTATAGGGAAAGACCATTATAGATGGTCTTTTTTAAGAACAAGGATAATAAATGATATTTTATGTATTTGTTGACATTTGACTGACTTACAATAATCAATATTATGTAAACTATTTACAATAATTTACTGATTGCAAGCGATAATAATTTTAAGTCATATAAAGAGTGAGCAATTATTAAATAGCTATTGTTAATAAGTTTTCCACAAAATCAACATGTTGCTTCTACTAACTAACTACTAAATGCTTACTAGATGCTCTTCTATATTCTTCTAATATTATTGAATACTTCGACAATTGATTTTGCAATCAGTTTCATTTGATTGTTGGTCAAGATACTGACAGGACCTGGTTTTTTACCAAAATCCTGACTGTTGTAATCTTTATTCATCACTGGCCGAATATAAATACGCGCCTTATCGATTGTTCTAATTTGACTAATTTTAGCAAAACTATCTTCAACCGTCACGATATTTGGTAAGCGCCCAATATTAATGAGCGCTGCTTCTCCACCTTCACTTGTTTTAGTGGTCAGTGGGCAAACAAGTGCATTTTGGCTTTGGGGGCTTGAGTCGTGTAGTATGACGGCATAATGTCTTTCATTTAATTCGCTGCCGACATTACGGCCAAAGTCAACCTCATAGACTTCACCACGCATTAGACTGTATTGCAGTTTAGAATGAAACAAAAACGTTGTATAACCTAAATGACGTTTAAACCAATCACTTAGCGCTTCGATGTTTCTAATTCTAGCTCTTTCATGAGCACTTAAAAGACTGTCCCTTTCTACTGATGTGTTAATTCTTAAAAATCTATTTTCTTCTTCGTAATTGTGATTATCGTTCATGATAATTCTCCTTTGCTATTTATTGATCACAATTATCCTTGTTCTCTATTAATAAATAGGTGAGAATTCTAATAAATTGACCTATTTACACAAAAAAAAGAAAGTTTTTTATCTTTCTTTTAATTGTTCGATTTTATGGGACAATCAGTCTTCTAAAAGTTCAACTATTGGGCTGCCTATGAGCGTTGATGATTTCTTTAGACCAAAATTTTCTAGAATAGTTGCACCCATATCGGCAAAGGTGAGATGGTCTTTAAGTCTTTTACCATTTTTAAATGATTTTGAAATTGCAAGTAAAGGAACCATTTCTCTTGTATGGTCGGTCCCATGCCAAGTTGGATCATTACCATGGTCGGCAGTGACTAACACGAGATCATCTTCATTAATAACATCATATAACTCGCCTAAACGTTTATCAAATTCCTCGAGTGCGTTTGCATAGCCAATCGGATCACGACGATGCCCGTATTCACTATCAAATTCAACTAAATTTGTAAAAACAAAACCAGTAAGATCGCTACGTTTTGCTTCACTGATGGTTTTATCCATGCCATCTTCATTTGATTTAGTTTTTTGTGTCTTCGTCACACCATATTGGTTGAAAATATCGCCGATTTTTCCCACACAGCTAACTTCAAAGCCATTGTCATCAAGAATATTCATCACTGTTGGTTGCGATGGGCTTAAGGCTAGATCATGACGGTTAGCGGTTCGTTTAAAGTTTTCGCGACTGGTGCCAATAAAGGGGCGAGCAATGACACGACCAACTAAATACTCGGGACGCATACAAATTTCACGAGCAATATCGCAACAGCGATAAATTTCTTCTAGTCCAGTCACTTCTTCATGGGCGGCAATTTGTAGAACACTATCAGCGGAGGTGTAAACAATTAATTTGTTGTCCCGCATCGCTTCTTCGCCAAGTTCTTCGATAATTTCGGTTCCGCTTGCCGCAACATTACCAATGATTTTATGGCCTGTTTTTTCTTCTAATTCATCGATTAAAACTTGTGGAAACCCTGTGTCAGTAAAAGTTTTGAATGGTTTGGTGGTATGAATGCCCATCATCTCCCAGTGACCAGTCATTGTATCCTTGCCATTGCTTGCTTCATGAACGCGTAATGAGTAGGACTCTGGATGATTTTCTAAAGCCTTGACACCAAGAATGTCTGCAAGTTCACCTAAGCCAAATCTTTCCATATAGGGAACATTAAGGCCACCATTTTTTTCGGCTGTATGGACAATAGTTGAGGCTCCATGATCACCAAACTTTTCAGCATCCGGCATATAACCTATGCCCGCGCTATCTAAAACAATTAAAAATACACGATTAAATTTTCTTTTCATAATATCTTCCTTCTAAATTATTTAATACTAAATAGTATTATATCTTATTTCTTTTTTGTCAACAAATCGTAAGCGCTTAGAATGCGATTTGTGCCAACATGTAGGTAAATTTGTGTGGTTGCAATATTAGCATGTCCAAGCATTTCTTGCACAGCACGAAGCTCACAGCCATATTCGACAAGGTGTGTGGCAAATGAATGACGCAGTGTATGTGGTGATAAATCTGTAGTTACACCCGCTTTTTCACCATATTGTTTGATTTTACGATGAAAGTACTGACGCGTAATACTCTTACCTTGACGATTTAGAAAAACAATTTTAGTTTTAGCGCCGATATTTTTATAACGGACTTCTTCGTAATATTTATTGAGATATTCAAGCGCAAAGTCACTGATTGGCACGACTCTTTCTTTACTTCCTTTACCAAGAACTTTAATCGTGTTGCGATTATGATTAATTTGATCACGTGTCAAATTCAATAGTTCACTTACACGTAGTCCAGAGGCATACATGACCTCGAGCATTGCCTTGTCACGGATTCCTTCACCTTTAGTCGTATCAGGGGCATCAAGTAGTGCTTCGACTTCATCAAGTGTTAATACGGATGGTAAACGTTTGCCCATTTTTGGTTTAGCCACTACTTTGACATCACACTTACATTCATTTTCTTCTTTAAGAAATAGCAAATAATTGTAGACGGCACTAATGCGGCGAGCAATCGTCGAACCGCTCCGCCCATCTTGAGCCTGAATAGCGACAAAATCACTTAATTCAAGTTCGCGATAGTCATTTGTATCATCATGAGGAAAAAGTTGGTTAAAAAGCCTTATATCATCTAAATAGGCCTTAAGGGTGGCAATACTTAGACCCTTTTCTACAAGTAGGTATGTCTGATAGCGATCAAGAGCTTGTTGTATTTCCATAACTAATTTTAACACTTATCATCATTATCATCGACCTTTATGTCTGAAAGTTTCTTTAATAAGGGTTTTTCAATTAACTTGTTAAAATTCTCAATAATTTGGTCTGTTTTCGATACCTTTGTATTAGAAGAATCAAAGAGCGATAACTGAGTAATGATCTCACTACTAGCGATTAAATTAGATAGGGTAACCCCCACTAAGCGAATTAGTTGTCCATGGTAGTTTTTATCAAATAATCGCATAGCTTCTAAATATATAATGCCTAGATCATTAGTGGGCTTATCAAGTGTAATTGATCGGTTCATTGTCGAAAAATCGGAATTTTTCAAAACTAATTGAATCGTCGTGCCTAACATTTTGTCACTTTTAGCTCGTTCTGATACTTCCTGGGATAACATTATAATCATTTCGCGGATTTCATCATAGTCATCAGTATCACTCATTAGTGTTCGCGAGTTTCCGATACTTTTAGGATCATCAGCTTCGGTATGAACTTCATCACTTCCAAAGCCATTAGCCCAATCAACCAAAGTGAAATAAAACTTGCCCAAAAGATTTTTAACTTCTTCTTTTTGGCTGTTTGCAAGATCACCGATTGTTTTTATCCCTAATTTTTCAAGGCGGGGATATGTTTTTTTGCCAACCCCATACATTTCCTTAATCGGTAGTAACCATAAGTTCGTGGCCAGTTCGCGGCGACGAAATATTGTGATACCCATAGGTTTTTTATAATTACTAGCCATTTTTGCTAAAAATTTCGTCGATCCAATGCCAATTGAACATTTTAGACCCGTCTTTTGTAAGAGGAGGTTTTGCATATTACTTAAGTATTCTAGCGGATTCTTTATTTCTTTCATTGCATTTGTCATATCAACATAACATTCATCAATACTAGCAACTTCAAGTATTGAGGAATATTGTCGAATAAAATTAAAAAACTCATGAGAAAGTCGACTATAAAGCCGAAAATCAGGAGGAAGGATAATTAGTGAGGGACAAAGCCGTTGCGCCATATAAGTTGGCATTGCCGAATGAATACCAAAAGATCGTGCCTCATATGAAGCAGTTGAAACGATTCCCCGTCTTCCGGTTCCACCGACCACTAATGGTTTGTTAGCTAACTCAGGGTTGCGAATAACTTCCGCGCTAGCGAAGAATGCATTAAGGTCAATGTGCATAATAATTTTGCTCATACAACTATAAAACTACTAAATTAAAACTTACAAATGACTATTAGTGCTTATTTACTATTGTTTGTCGATATTTCTTCGATTTTAATTTTTGCATCACTAAGCGTCTTTGTTAATTCATTTGCTAGTTTACTTCCCTCTTCATAGAGAGCTAATGATTTGTCTAATTCGACATTTCCACTTTCAAGTAACTTAACAATTTCTTCTAATCTTTGCATTTTTTGTTCAAATGTTTTAGCATCACTCATCTTTATATTTCTCCTTTACGGTCGCTACTAGAGCTTGTTTATTTAATTTAGCGATAATTGTATCTTCTATTTCAATATCTTTGATATCTTTGATAATCTTGCCATTCTTGTCAGTAATGATTGCATATCCTCTCTCGAGTACGCTAAGTGGAGATAATGCCACTAAACTTGCGTTCAATCGTGCTGTTACATCAATTTTATTATTAACAATACGAGTGATATATGCTGATATAAGTTCATCAAACATCATAATTTGATTGATATTCTGGTGATAAGTACGTTCAAAATGACGATTTACTCGTAAACTCAAGTCATTTATTTTTGCATTATATGTAACTATAATATTTTGTGGATCAACTAAAACCGGTCGTCTAGCAAGATTGATCAATCGTTCAGTAAGTACTTCTAATCGCTTGGTAAGTAAACGGTCTAAACTTTGACTAAATCTATTTATATCCTGCAGTAGATCATTTTGATTCTCGACAGCATGCTCCGCTGCCGCGGTAGGCGTTGAGACACGCAAATCACTAACATAGTCGACAAGTGTTGTATCAATTTCGTGACCGACTGCACTAATAAGCGGGGTTTTACGTTTGCTAAGTGCGACAATAAGTTCTTCATTGTTAAAAGCCCATAGATCATCACTACTACCTCCGCCACGAGCAACAATTAAGACATCTAAATCATATGTTTCGGCCTTTTTAAATGAGGATATCAGTGCCTTTGATGCATCTCTACCCTGAACTAGTGTGGGAAAATAATATAGTTGAGCAAGCGGGTATCGCCGCGTAATATTTTGGCGAATATCAGCCCATGCTGCACTATCTTTCCCACAAATAACTCCGATTTTTTGAGCGAATTTTGGAATCGAGAGTTTTTTACTCTCATCAAAAATACCAGTCGCATTGAGTTTCTCACGAAGCTTCTTTAACGCGAGAAGTTTAGCTCCCTCACCATAATAATCAACTTCATGGGCGATTAATTGATAGGTCCCACCTTTTGTGTAAAGTGTGACTTGGCCAGTAACAATTACATCATCGCCATCATTTAAATTTATGTTTTGGACCTGAAGTCCGCGCAAAAACATTACAACACTAATGCGGGCATCTTTTTCGTCTTTAAGGGCAAAATATGCGCTTGTAGAGTATTTTTTTATATTTAAAACTTCGCCACGGACGCGTACATGATTTAAAATCTTATTTTGATCAAGATAATTTTTGACATAATCATTAAGGCTAGTTACAGAGATAAAATCATCATTCATTAACAATCACCTTCTCAAGAATCGCGTTAATGTACTTATAATCTTCACTTGGAACAAATTTCTTGGCAAATTTTACAGCGATGTTGATGAGAATAGCTTTGTCAATTTTCTCAACATAATAAAAATGTGCATAACTCATAATTAAAATGGCCTGACTGATTAAATTTAATCGTTCAAATTTCCATTTAACAAGATGTTTACTTATATTGGTGATAATTGTGTCAATATTAATCAGAGATTTTACAACTAATTCACGTAAAAAAATATCATTGTCATAGTAATCTATTTCCGTCAGATTACTGATAGCTTCGGTGGGGACAAACTCAATATTACCTTTACGGTGCACGAGGGCGCCATAAATCACATAAAGAGCGTATTCATTTTGTTTATTACGTGAAATGTTCATAATTCTACTCCGTAGTCAAATAATTTTATCATAGTAGGCACTTTAATTCTACTTATAGTTAGCGTTTTAGGAAGATATTTCCTGCCCTTTTTTTGCAATTTTTACGTTTTCGAGATGCGAGAAAATAAATTGGAAAATTATAATAACAAATAGCAGCGCTAGGATACTTATATGGGAAATGAATGCAAAATTAAGTTCTGCTAAACTTAGGACATAAGGAAAAGGTATTAGTAAGAATAGAAAGTCAACGGTATAGGCGATAAAAGCGACAATCAAGTAGTGAAGCTTTGCGCGGTTAATTTCTGTAGCAATAAAGGTGATAACACCACTAAAAAAGAAGCTTATTATGATAATTAGACCCATACGTAGCGAAATATTGTCTAGCACTTCGTGCAAATACATAAACAAATAACTTGTGCTAGCAAAACCATAACCATAATTATAACGAGGCATCATAATAGCGATTACATTGAAAACAATGTTGGAAATTGCCGTGAGCAATAAAAAAAATCCCGCTACTTTATATAAGAAGCTGGCAAAAGTTAATTTCTGCTTCTTTGGTAACCGGGATTTAGTTTTCATCATTTACTTCTTATTTACATTAACTACTTCAATACCAATTTTAAAAGGAATCAATTCCGTCATCATCGTCAGTGAATTAGCGACATTTTCTTGAATGTTGAGACAAACTTCATTAACGTTAGCATCAGCATTAATAACAACATATATTTTGACTGTAACTAGCCCATTTTTTATTTCACAAGTCGCCGGACGATGAACAAAGAAGGTTGACTTACGAGTGAATGTCTCTGCCCCTTTAACCTGATTGGTGGCAGTTTCGGCGATTTGATCGAAAACATGGTGGGAAATTCCCATCACACCATTACGAGTATAGTTTTGTATGTA
>CAYZOC010000024.1:0-15407 GCA_964480275.1 uncultured Staphylococcaceae bacterium
TGTCACGATTTAAAGATAATCCAAAATTAGGATCTGATGCATTAAAGCATACATTTGTAATCATCGCTTCATCCAACCATGTAAAAGCATCCTCATAATCTCTAAATCTCGCATCTTTCGATAATGAACTTAACATAAACTTCTTTTCGTGTTTTGATAATTGACTAGGAATCTCATCAAAAATACTGAGTACTTTATGTTCATATCCTTTAGCATATTTTGAAATGTCATTCTTATATAATTTTAGGATGTCTCTTTTAATTCGGTCAACTTTTGTATAATCATTAGTATTTAAGAATTCTATAACTGCTTGAGGCATACCACCAATTAACAAGTACTGTCTAAATAGTTTCATAATCGTTGAATGAATTTCAGCTAGAGGTTTTAAAGATTCAAAATGCTTTTTTATAAGAGGAATAACATCACCTCTACCAAGCGCTATACAAAATTCTTCGAAATCAAGGGGATACATTTTGATTGCTCTTTCTTCTGAAGGTATTAATATGCTTTCAACATTACGTTTGATGGATAATAAAGAACCTGTCTCGATATAATCATAACGGTTGTCATTCACTAGATGTTTTATCAGTTGTCTTGCTTGAGGAAAAAGTTGCACTTCATCAAATACAATAAGTGACTGTCTTTCATAAAGTGTCGTCCCAGTGATTGATGTTAGGAAAAAGAAAAAATCATCTAAATTCGATGCGTATCTTTTGAAAAGCGATTTAATTTCATCACTAGCAATACTAAAATCAATCAGTATGTATGATTTGTATTCTTTTTTTGCGAAAGCTTCAACCACTGTGCTTTTTCCAACACGTCTTGCACCTTCGATGAGTAAAGCAGTTTTACCATTTTCATTTTTCCAGGAAAGCAGTTGCTTATATATTTTACGCTCTAACTTCATCAGGATCACCTCTTACAACTCTATTATACACGTTTTTTGATTTTTAAAACAATATCTTTACCACGTTTTTTGATTTTTTAATGTTTTCTTATATCACGTTATTGAAAATTTACTTGTAGGTATCAATATATTTACTTCGAGTTAACTACTCTCAACATTATATAATCGTGTCAATTGTTAGGTAATCGTGTAAATGATTGAATTATCGTGTGAAGTGGTAGTTAGTCATTTATAATATAGAAGTATATTTACTTGATTTCACGATTAATTAATAGTCTAAAATTCTGAATATTGGGAAAAAATCTCCTTTCTGCATGAAAAAGGCCTGATACGAATTGTATCAAACCTATGCATTCAATATGGCGGAGAAAGAGGGATTTGAACCCTCGCGCCCTGTTACAAGCCTACGAGCTTTCCAAGCCCGCCCCTTCAGCCACTTGGGTATTTCTCCGTTAAAAATGATTATAACAACAAAGGATGATAATGTCATTAGATTATCAATAAAAATTTGTGCTTTTTTACGAGCCTACAATTTTTCAAAAGTAAATATTTATAAATCTTATTTAAGTGATGGGGCTAGTTTTATAAATGTGTTAACATTTAACTATGGAAAAGTTATCTTTTAAAGTCACAAGTCTTGATGCTAATCAACGAATTGATAAGTATATTAAAAAGCAATTGAATCTTGCCCCAGCTAGTTTTATCTATAAATTGTTTAGACTCAAAGACATTAAAGTTAACAATCAACGAGTTCAATCAAACTATATAATTGGTCATGGTGATGAAATTAGTGTCTTTCTAACACTAGAACAAAAGAAAGATTTTTATCACGACTATACCTTTAGTCACATTGCTCTAAACTCTGACATTCTTTTTGAAGATGAAAATATTGTTGTAATCGACAAGACTAGAGGCCTACTCGTTCATGGTGATATTAATGAAAAAGACAACACACTAGCTAATCAAGTTTTAACATATTTATATGACCGTGGTGAATTTGACCCTAAGGAGCGCGGTTATATTCCTAGTCCAATTAATCGTATTGATAAAAATACTAGTGGACTAGTAGTATTCGCCAAAAAGCAACAAGTTCATCAAGAGCTAAATTTAGCTCTTCATAATAACGATGTGTCTCGAAGATATATAGCACTAGTTCATGGGCACACACCTAAAAGTGGAACAATATCAGTTGCGCTAGAAAAAGATGCTAAACGCGGTCTTGTTTCCGCTAACCCTAAAGGTAAAGTTTCACTTACCAAGTACACACTAATAAAACAGTATCAAAATTATGCACTAGTCGACATTGAACTTGAAACTGGACGCTCAAACCAAATTCGTGTGCACTTTGCAAACTTAAAGCACCCAATTGTTGGCGATCATAAATATGGTGTCACTGATCAATTTTCGCAATTATTACTTCACCATAATCTTTTAAAATTTTATAATATTAAAGGAGTCTGTCACTATTTGGAAAATGTCGAATTGACTAGTCCATTACCAAACGATTTTCGCAAAATTTTGAATGAAATCGAGGAATAAAACTATGAATATTAAAGCAAATTATCAACGTTGGTTACAAGAAGATAGCCTGCCACTCTCGCTAAGAGAAGAACTTTTAGCGATGAATGACAAACAAATTAACGATGCTTTCTTTAAAGATATAGAGTTTGGAACTGCTGGTATGCGTGGCCTTCTTGGCGCAGGTCCGGCGAAAATGAACATATATACGGTCCGCAAAGCCACAATTGCCTTTGCTAAATATTTGTTAAAGACTTTTGAGGATGCCGCAAAACGCGGGGTTGTGATTGCCCATGATAACCGCTTTATGTCGCGGGAGTTTACACTTGATACTGCTAAAACACTTAATAATATGGGTATTAATGCTTATATTTTTGATAGTCTTCGTCCTACTCCACAACTTTCTTATGCCGTCCGTTATTTAAAGTGTGTTGGTGGTGTAATGATCACTGCTTCTCATAATCCAAAGGAGTACAACGGATATAAAATTTATGATGAAAATGGCTCACAACTTGTTCCAACTAAACTTGCACCGATGTTAAATATTCTTGCAAGGATGGAACTAGCAATTGATGTAAAGCTTGTCGAAGCAAAAAAGTTGGGGGTCACCCACACACTATCAAAGACGATTGATGAGGCATATTTACATAGCGTTTTAGGAATTCAATTACGAAAAGAACTAGATAAAAAAGATTTTAAAATTGTTTTTTCTCCCGAACATGGTGCGGCCAGTATGTTAGGAATCGAACTTTTTTCTCGACTAAATTACGATTTTGTAGCTGTAGAAAGTCAACTAGAACCAGATCCTGCTTTTTCTCACACCAAGACACCTAATCCTGAAGAAGATGGAGCATATGAGGAAGCCATCAAACTAGCAATTAGTGAAGATGCCGATATTATACTTGTTACCGATCCTGATGCCGACCGTCTTGGCTTGGCCTATAAAAATAAAGATGGCGCTTATGCACGCTTTACCGGTAATGAAAGCGGTGCGCTCCTCCTTGACTATATTTTATCCTTTCGCAAGGATCGAGGCTTACTGAAAAAAAATTCGGCAATATACACTACAATTGTTACCTCCGAATTTGGTAATAAAATTGCAAAAAGTTATGGAGTTGACGTTAAGTTATTTTTAACTGGTTTCAAATATATTGGCAATCAAGTTGAACTCGACAATCAAAGTAAACAGTCACATTTTGAATTTGGTTATGAAGAAAGTTATGGACTACTTGTTGATCCTTTTGTTCGCGACAAGGATGCACTACAAGCGATGGTTTTATATAGTGAAATGGCAAATTTTTATAAAAAAAATGGGCTAACACTTGATCAAGCATATCAAAAACTTATGGAAAAACATGGTTATTTTTATGATATCAGCCACTCTATTATGTTTCCAGGCGCTGAAGGGGCTAAAAACATGGAAAAAATGTTAACAAACCTTAGGAGGAAACCACTAGAAAGTATAAGTGAATTCAAAGTTATTACTCGTGAAGATTATTTATCACAAATTAGTATTAGTGATGGCAAAGAAAGTCAGCTATCAACTGATAAAAGTGATGTGCTAAAGTATTACTTAGATAATGGTTCTACAGTGACAATTCGTCCTAGTGGCACTGAGCCAAAGTGCAAATTTTATTATTGTGTTGTTTCAAGTAAAAGTCGGGAACATGCAATAGAGATTGCTAATCATCTGCATTCTTCGATATTAAAAATCATCGGTTACTAGCCGATGATTTCTTTTAGTGCTTCAACCAGTCCATCATTGTTATTGTCTTCTTTTGTGATAATCGTCGCATAACTTTTGACATCATCACTTGCGTTTTTCATCACAACACTATGAGTGGCCCAAGCTAGCATTTGGATATCGTTATCATTATCACCACAGGCAATTGTGTTAGCCTGGTCAATATTTAGTTGACTAGCAATATATGCTAGGCCATCCTTTTTGGTTCCATAGTCTAAATACACTTCACTATAAAAGGAATCATACCAAAATCTAAGATTGAAATGGGGATACTTGCTGATTGCGCTTTTTAATTTATCCTTAATTTCTTCGCCATTATTGATTGGTTTAAATATTAATGTCATCGGGTCATCATCAAAGTCGAATTGATGACCATAAACTAAATTATGTCCTTCATTCCAAAAAAATTCATTTAATTCATCGTCTTTTTTTAGTAAATAAATGCATTTTTCCGTTTCAACCATAATGTTATCAAAATTTTCTAATCCCACATCATTGATTATTTTGTGAACGATATCGCGGTTGAACTTTATTATTCTTTTGGGAAAGCATTGATGATGATAATCAATACTCATTGTCCCGTTGTAGCAAACAACTGGACAATCAATATTCAACTGTTGTTGGAAGTATAAAACCGAGCGAAGGGGACGGCCCGTCGCAATCACTATGCAATGTCCATCGCGTGCAAGTCCACTTAAATAATCACGAGTTTTCGCGGTGATAAGTTTATCATCATGTAAAAGTGTGCCATCTAAATCGATAGCAATTAAATACTTATTATTCATTTAATTCCAACCGCTTTTTGCACTCTTACTAACGTCTTATTGGCAACAACACTAGCTTTTTTTGCTCCCTCTAATAACACGCGATCAACGAGTCCGCTTTCAAGTGCGTTGTGGTAGCGGTTTTGCAAGGGAATTAATTCTTCAACAACAGCAGTAGCAATTTCTTTTTTAAAGTCGCCATATCGATAGTCATGAAAAATCTCAACTGCTTGGTCAACTGTAACGTTTTTTAAGGCAGCATAAATTGTCAAAAGATTAGAAATACCTGGTTTATTTTCAACATCATATTTTATTTCACTGCCTGAATCAGTAACGGCACTCATAATTTTTTTCCTAATTTGTTTTTCGTCATCATCAAGGAAAATATCACCTTTTGGATCACTTTTTGACATTTTTTTGCTTGGGTCGCTTAAGGACATGATTCTTTTACCAACTTTACGTACCTTTGCGTGAGGCATCACCAAAACTTCACCAAAACGATTATTAAAACGATTGACTAGATCACGGGTTATTTCTACGTGTTGAATTTGGTCTTCACCAACTGGAACCTCTTTGGCGTCATACAGTAAAATGTCACTTGCCATTAGAACCGGATAGGCAAAAAGACCTAAACCAATCGCATTTTGATCCATTTTTTGACTTTGATCTTTAAATTGAGTCATTCTTGCTAGTTCACCCATATAGAGAAAATTTTGCAAAATTGCATTGAGTTCAGCGTGAGCAGAGACGCTTGATTGTTGAAATATTACGACTTTATTCGGATCAAGACCCGCGGCTAGATAAAAGGCGGCAATACTTCTAATATTGGAACGGAGAAATTCCGGATCAATCGGTAAAGTCAGTGCATGTAAGTCTGCAATAAACAAAAATAATTCATTTTCTTCTTGAAAATGAGTAAAAAATTTCAGTGCGCCGATGTAGTTACCTAACGTCAAACGCCCTGTTGGTTTAATTCCACTTAAATATCGCATATAAAACCTCGCTTGTTCAATTATAAAAACAAAACCATCAACTGTCAATTTTATAAATTGTTTATTGTTAATAAACACGCTTTAGTGTATTCTAATACTACAGGAGGTACTAGATTATGATTAAAATCTACACATCTCCGAGTTGCTCATCCTGCCGTAAAGTCAAACAATGGTTTGATGAACAAAAGATTCCTTATGAAGAACATAATATATTCGCAGCAGCTCTAAACGAAAAAGAGCTCAAGGAAATGTTATATAAATCAGAGAATGGAACGGAAGATATTATCTCAACAAGAAGTAAGATAATACGTGATAAAAAAATTGATATCAACAAGATGTCAGTCAATGAAATCATTGCCTTCATCAAGGAAAATCCGTCGGTCCTCAAGCGACCAATTATGGTTGATAGTCGGAGGATCCAAGTCGGCTACAACTCGGAAGAAATTATGACTTTCATCCCTCGCGCCCGTCGCATTGCAGAAGAAGCATGTACAAGGGAAAATTGTCCTCATTATCCATATTGTGATCACGTCCAATAAAAAAACAAACTAGTGCAATGCACTAGTTTTATTTATCATTTATGAGCTTCAAGTGCTCTTTTTTGTTTGCTAACACGATTTTCAACAAATTCGATACCAACTTTTTCACATACTTCTTCAAGATAGAAGCGAGCTTTTTCAACTGATGAACCTTCCATTTCGATTTCGTAGTCGACTTTTTTGCCATAAGTGTTCATATCGACCGCTAAAAGATAACCATTGTAAGGTATGTTGTAGCGGATTGTTTTTAAATTGGCTTGTGGGATTAAAGTGGCTGGTTCAATATAGAGGCGGTGAATAAATTCACTGGTCGAGCCGTTAGGAAAAATGTTGTTATCAATAAAATTATTAAATTCATGTTCACTAATCAACTGATTTTTCTCGAGTAAACCTTCACTCAACGGGGTCTTGAGTGTCATCATAAAACCGTTAAGTTTACGAATTCTTAGACTAATATCATGGCGTCGTAAATCAAAATTTTTAGTATCAATATAATAATTTACTTGCTCAATTGCTTCCTTCTTTTCATCTTTAAAATATTCCAATACCTTCTCATAGTCTTGTTTGGTTAAAAGAGCTTTAACTTCAATTTCAATATTAGTGGACATAATTTTCTCCTTGTTATGCTAATATGCTACAATAATTTTGACAATTTTTAAAGGGGAACGAGCATGAACATCACAATTGTATGCCGCGAAGATGATAATAGTAAGCAAGTTGCATCTCACTTGAAAGTAAAACTTGAGAAGCATCATGTCGACTTTGATGATAAAAATCCACAAGTGGTTGTATTTGTTGGTGGTGATGGAACATTTCTGCGGGCCGTTAATAAATATTTAGATATTATCAATGACATCCGTTTTATTGGCGTCCACACAGGATCGCTTGGCTTTTTCTGTGATTTTGCTGTTGAAGAACTTGATAGAGTAGTTGAACTAGTTTTAGAAGATAAGCCACATCAGAAACGTTATCGGCTTTTAGAGGCTTGTCTTGAAACTGATAAGGAACGCCGTCATTTTTACGCTGTCAATGAGATTAGAATTGAAAATGCACAACATACAATTATTTCTGATGTTTATATTGATGAACTCTTTTTTGAGACATTCCGTGGAAATGGTTTGTTAGTCTCTAGTCAGTTGGGCAGCAGTGGTTACAATAAGTCAATCGGGGGCGCAATTATTGAAAGTGGCCTCGAATTACTTGAATTAAGTGAAATTGCCCCACTTAGTAATAATGTGTATCGACCACTTAATGCTTCGATAATTCTAAGAGGCAATCGGACAATTACATTTAATGGTGTCGCTGGACAAACTATTTTAGGCTACGATCATTTAAATGAAAAGATCGATGGTAATAAGTTTAATTTAAAAGTAAAACTTGGTGATAAAAAAGTAACACTTATTCACAATCAATCGCGGCCATATCTTTCAACGCTTAACAAGGCTTTTATTGGAAATTAGAGGTATTTACTTATGGATTTTGAAGCTTTTCTTAAAGAATATGGAATTTATTTTTCAATCGGCTTATTTGTATTAATTGCTCTATTTTTATTGTTTTACTTTTTATATCCCCTCTTTAATCGCCATAAACAAGTAGAAAAACGGCAAGTAGACGCCAATCAATTTTATCTTGCTCTTGGTGGTGAAGATAATGTTAAAAATCTAACGTTAAACGGTTCACGCCTTAGTGTTGAACTAGTTGATTTAGATAGTTATAATCTTGACAAACTCAAAGAGTTAGGTGTTGTTCGTCTTATTAAAATGAAAACAAAACTTGTCCTCTTAGTCGATAGTAGTTTTAAATCACTTACAAAAGAAAAATAGTAAGCTTGGCTTACTATTTTATATATTTTTTTAATTCTTCGACGGGAAGGCCCATCACATTGTAGTAACTGCCGATTATCCGCTCGACAAGGTGATATTCTTCGTCTTGGATTCCATAACCACCGGCTTTATCAAATGGCGAACCAGAGGCGATATATTTTTCAATCGTTTCATCACTTAATTTGTTGAAATACACCTCTGTCACTACATTAGCGTTAATTTCTTTTTTGGCGCTTAGTAGTGTAAAGCCACTTATAACATGATGTTTTTTACCACTAAGGAGTTCAAGCATTTTTCGGGCTTCGATTTTTGTTTTCGGTTTTCCTAAAACTTTTCCTTCAATGATAACAATTGTATCAACAGCTAAAACCTCATCATCAGGATGGTCTTTAAATATTTCATAAGCCTTAAGTTTAGAAATTTCCTTAGCTAAATCACTAGGAACTTTAACCACAACCTCTTCATCGATATTAGCAGGAATGACCGTATATTCTTTTTTTACAAGCGCCAGTAGCTCTTTACGCCGCGGTGATTGAGAAGCTAGAATTAACATATTTATTTTGCCTTATTCATAATCACTGGGATGATCATCGGACTGCGACCGGTTTTACTAAAAAAGTAAGGTTCAAGAATTTCACGCGTAACTTGTTTGATTTCACCAAACGTAGTATTTTTACTTTCCATTAATTTATTGATTGTTTCATTGATTCTTGCTTGGGCGCGGGGAAGTAGATGGGAAATCTCGAAATTAATAAAGCCACGCGAATAAATTTCAATTGGCATCATCAATTTGTTGTTTTTGGAGTCAAGGGCAATAATTACACTAACCATGCCATCTTCACTGAGTTTTCTACGATCATCAAGGACGGCTTCAGAAACCCCACTCAATGAGTTACCATCAATATAAATATCTTCACATGGAATCGTTGGTCCAACAGAAACACGACGATTTCTTAATTGGATTGTCTCACCATTTTTCAACACAAAACTATGATCACGCGTGATACCAAGCTTTTCCGCTAATTCAGCGTGGAGCTTTAACATCCGATATTCACCATGAATTGGCATAAAATATGTTGGATTAAAAAGGCGTAGCATGAGTTTCAATTCTTCTTGTGAAGGATGACCTGAACTATGAATATTTCTTAAAATTGAATTTGTTAATACATCAGCTCCTAACCGAGTAAGTTGATTAACAACACGGTCGATACCAGCACCATTACCAGGAATTGGCGAAGAAGAAAATACTACTGTATCACCAGGAATAATTCTGACATCTTTATGGGTGCCATCCGCAATCCTAGATAGAGCGGCAAGTGGTTCACCTTGCGAACCAGTACATAAGATGACTGTCTCATCAGCCTTTATAGAAGATATTTTGCTGACATCAATCAAACTTGCATCGGGAATTTTTATATAGCCAAGTTCACGACTTGCAGCAACTACTCTTTCCATGGTCCGGCCAATAATCACTAACTTACGACGATGATTGACAGTTGCCTCGACGATTTGTTGAATCCGTGAAATATTACTACTGAAAGTAGAGATAATTAAGCGTCCACTTGTTTGGGCAAATATATCATTAATTGCCGAGATGACAATTCTTTCACTAGGAGTGTAACCTTCTTTTTCGACATTTGTGGAGTCACCAAGCATCAGATCAACACCTTCGTTTCCGATTTTAGAAATTTTACCTAGGTCCATTGGACGCCCAATTGGTGTTAAGTCAATCTTATAATCACCGGTTGAGACAATCCGGCCTTCACTTGTATCAACACAAATACCAAAGCAATCAGGTATCGAGTGAGTGACCGCAAAAAAGCTAACTTTAAAACTATCAATATCGTAGATGTCATCTGGTTGATATTCGACTATTTTAACAGGAGTTTTAATTCTCATCATTGTTAGTTTATGGCGAATGAGACTTGCCGCTAATGGTGGGGCATAAATTACAGGAACATGAATTGTTTGAATTAAAAATGGAATTGCTCCGATGTGATCTTCATGTCCATGGGTGATAAAAAGTGCTTTTACCTTTTTACTATTGTTCCGTAAATAAGTAAAATCAGGGATAACATAGTCGACCCCTGGTAGTGTTGCTTCAGGAAAACGAACACCAGCATCGATTAAAATCAATGTTTTTTCGTTTTCAATAACATACATGTTTTTACCGACTTCGCCGAGACCACCAAGGGCATAAACAGAAACCGGCAATGCAAATAAGTTGTCTTTTGCCATAAATAAATAACTCCTAAATAAAAATTATAGTATTTGTAAAAACCTTAATACTATTTTAATGTGCAATCTCAAATAAGTAAAGTCTAAAGTTCAACTGCATCGGGATACTTCGTGATATTATCGGGATTGATGTGATCGTAGAAGAGCACACCATTTAGATGGTCAATTTCGTGTTGAAGCACGATTGCTTCATAACCTAAAGCCGAAATTTTGACCTGTTTGTTTTTTAATACATCATAAGCATCAACTGTAATCTTGTAAGAACGATATACTCGTCCTGGATAATCTTCATCAACAGAAAGACATCCTTCACCTGTACTTATAAACGCTTTTTTAACAGAATTTGCGATAATTCGTGGATTAACTAGAACATGGGTAATAAAATCACCATCTTCGACTTCGAAATGAACAACAAGCATTCTTTTAGTCACTCCAACTTGTGGAGCGGCAAGACCAACGCCAGCCCGTAACTTATGTTTGCTAGCAAAATCTTCATCTTGGCTCTCTTTAATGTGTTGGAGCATCGCCAAAGCTAGTTTTTTATCAGCTTCGTCTAAAGGTAGAGCAACTTGCTCCGCTCGAGTACGAAGAGTGTAATATTTATCATTGTAAATCTTTAGCATAGTTTTTCCCGTCGATATGTTAGCACATTTCACCGCAAAAAACACAAAAAATACTTAATAAGTATATAAAGTTAAAAAGTAGTCAGTTTATGAAAGTTATTAATTATCAACCTTAGAGTTTGATGGTTTGTCATCCTCTAATTTAAGCAATTTATCAATTTTTTTGTTGAGATTTTGACTGTTAACTCTATTTAAATATGTGTTATTAAGAAAACTATGGATTAATTTGTTATAAAAATTGAAAAGTATTACAAATACTATTGTAACTAGTAAATACAACAAAAACATTCCAAACTTAAATGTTCCATCCAATGTATTTATTGCCAAAATTATCGATAAGATCACTCCACCAATCAAAAAAATAACTGTTAGTATAATAATTAGATCTTCATAAATCTTTAAAAGTTTGCCATCATCTTGCATAATTTTGCTGCTTAATTTGTAGCTGACTATGGGTAGACTAGCATTTACATTCCAGGAGAACAACCGTTTATATGGAACAAATCGCCCTTTAATTCGGCAAAATAATTTATCCAAGAATAAATCATCAATTTGTTATATACTATTTTTATGGAAAAAGATGTAATTAATTTAACATATGAAATAAGTGATTTGATCGCGGATAGTGATTTCTATCAACGCCTTAATGTTTTAAAAGTAGAAATTCAGGAAGATGAAAATCTTCAAGCATTGGAAAAGGATTTTATCGCTTGCCAAGAAAAGATTATTGCGCTAGAAGAATTTGGTAGTGAAACGGAAAAAAGTGAGGCTCGCAAGACACTTTCAAAAATAAAATATCAGTTAGATGTCGATCCGCTGATGATTGAGTATAATCAAGCATTGAAAGAACTAAACAAAGTTTACGAAGAGATAAACACTAAAGTTTTTCGTAAGTTTGTTACTCATCGCTCATGCAAAATATAAAGATGCGGGTGGTCGGAGGCAAGTATGCCCGTCGCCAAATTGTCTATAATAGCGAGGCTAAAAACATTCGCCCAACGAAAGATATGGTCAGGGAAGGTCTTTTTAGCGCCCTAGGATTTGATATTAAAGGTTGCAGAGTGCTTGATTTATTCGCCGGGACAGGAGCGCTTGGAATTGAAGCTATATCTCGTGGTGCGCTTTCCGCGACCTTTGTTGATAAAAGCAAAGAAGCCCTAGATTTAATCGAAAAAAACACTGCTTACATCGAGGAAGAAGTTATTACAGTAGCAAGCGACTATGAAAACTTTCTTAGAAAATATGAGGGCGCAAAATTCGACCTTGTCTTACTTGACCCACCTTACTCTTACGACTTAGTTGATATATTCTCTAAGATTATCGAGGCTAAAATAACCAACAATAATGCTATTTATGTATTAGAAAGTGATAAACCACTGTCAATTAGTTTCGAAGGTAGTAAAATTAAAATATATAAATATGGAATCACCTATATTACAATTATATGGAGAAGCTTATGAAAATTGCAGTTTACCCCGGATCGTTTGATCCAATAACCAACGGACACATGGACGTATTAAAGCGTGCTTTACGTGTATTTGATCATGTCATCGTACTTGTTGCCAACAATCCAAATAAAAACACTTCCTTTACCACCAAAGAACGTGTGGCAATGATTAAGGAAGTGTTTATTAATAATTCTAATGTTAGCGTTGATGCAACAGACAAGTTGACCGTAAATTATGCAAAGAACCATGGAGCGGTCGCAATAATACGGGGATTACGCGCGATGGGTGACTTTGAGTATGAATTTCAGCTATCGGCGGCTAACCGCTACATTGACGATAAAATTGAAATGGTTTTCTTTATGGCTGGTGGCGAACTTTCGTTTATTTCGTCAGGGGCTGTTAAGGAATTATACTTTGGTCACGAAGACATTGAAAAGTTAGTTCCATCGGCTGTCTTTAAACGATTTAAAACTAAATTTCCCAACTAGTCTTTAAGGGCGATAAATGACATCATTCTGCCGGTGCTTGTTTCTCTAGCGTATGAGAAGAAGTCATCGGCATTTTCATATGTACAGTCTTCAAACATGTCGATGTTAATACTAGGGATACCAAGATTTCGTAGTTGCATAAAGTTAATAAAGGGAAGATCAAGTAAAAACTCTGGTTCGACCCCCTTGATACCATAGGCAATATTTGGATAAAGCTTTAATAGTTCACTAGCATGATCCTTACTTATACGACGGTGACCAAATTTTAGGCTTGGACCTAAATAAGCAAAAACATCTTGTCCTTCTACTCCATATTTTTCGATAATTTTCTCAACTGTTTTATGGGTAATTTCCTGAAGTGTTCCTTCTTCGCCAGCATGAATAATCGCGACGACCTTAATTGATGGGACGTAGATAAAAACTGGCACACAGTCCGCATGGTATATTCCTAAGGCAAGCCCTTTGGTATCGGTGTAGAGAGCATCAGCAGCGATACCACTATCGAAGCTATCATAACCAAGGCCAGCTTGTTTGTCTGTTACATAATCGACAATGTCGCTATGAAATTGTTTAACAATCACGGTGTTATCATGATTAAAGTTAAACTCTCCAAATAGTTTGGCCCGATTTTTCCTGACGATTTTTACGTCGTCACCAACATGAAATGCTAAATTAAGCGCGGCAAAAGGGGGATTTGAAAATCCTCCTTGCCGAGTTGAAGTAAAGGCAATAATTTCATTACTAAAACGAGGCCATAACACCTTTTTTAACATAATAAACCTCAACTTTTATTTTTTGTCTTCTTCAATAGTGGCTTTCAAAGAAGCTAACAAACCAGTAACGTTTTGAATTTCACTTGGAATAATAATTTTCGTAGCTTGTCCATTTGCAACTTTTTCTAAGGCGATAAATCCTTGAAGTGTCAAATAGGATTCTGTTGGGTGTGACTCATTAATTAACCGAATACCCTCGGCCTGGGCATGATACTTTTTAATCGTTGCTTCGGCTTCACCTTCAGCAATTTTAATCGATTCTATTTTTTTGGCTTCAGCCCGCAGAATTGCACTTTCTTTTTCACCTTCAGCTTCAAGAATTGCTGCTTGTTTGGTTCCTTGGGCCCGAAGAATTGATTCACGTTTTTCCCGTTCCGCACGCATTTGTTTTTCCATTGCTTCTTGGATATCGCGTGGTGGAAGAATGTTTTTAAGTTCGACACGGGTGACTTTAATCCCCCAACTATCAGTTGCAAGGTCAAGAATCTCTCTCATTTGAGCATTAATAGTGTCTCGACTAGTTAAAGTTTGATCTAATTCAAGATCACCAATAATATTTCTTAATGTAGTCGCAGTTAGATTTTCCATTGCAAGAAGTGGTGATTCGACTCCATATAAGTAGAGTTTTGAATCAGTAATATGGAAGTAAACCACGGTATCAATTTGCATTGTGACGTTGTCTTTAGTAATAACAGGTTGTGGTTTAAAATCTAGCACCTTTTCTTTGCGAGAAATAAGGCTACTACGTCTTTCAATAAATGGAATCACGAGGTGAAGTCCAGGCGTAAGCGTCCGATTATATTTACCAAGACGTTCGACAATCACTGAGTGAGCTTGGGGAACAATGATAAAACTTCGAATAACAATAATTAATAGGATAATAGCGGCAATGATGCCGATGACAATGCCAGTAATTTGGCCAGGTCCGATTTCAGCTAAAAAATTCATAATTAATTTTCCTTTCTTGAAACAATTATTTTGTTGCCTTCAATTACATCGATGACACATTTGTCACCATTTTCAAACTTGACATCGTCATGAACGGCAACAGTCCAAACGACATCACCAATTTTTCCTGTGCCGGGTTTGAAGCGGTCAACAGGACTGGTAATCACAATTGTTTTTCCCACTAAACTATCAGAGTTTGTTGCGTAATCTGTACTTTTTAATAGCAATTTCTTAAGCAACATACGACCAAAGATGAGTGAAACAACTGAAACGACGACAAACACGAGAATTTGTACCCAAGGTTCGACATTAAAGATGGCAAGTATTAGTGCAATTAATGAACCAAGACTAAACCACATTGAAACGAGTTCAACTGAGTATGCTTCCACAATGATTGTCAAAACTAGCAAGACGCCCCAACCGACAATAAAACCGATTTGCGCCCATTCTGTGGAGTTGATTAATAGGTTAATCATTTTCCCTCCTTTTCCTAGAATGATGGAACCACCACCTAAATCTATAAATAGATAATACCACTAATCAGATTATTATTAAATAATAATGAAGTGAAAAACATCCAAATAAAGTATATAATTTGTCTA
>CAYZOC010000025.1:0-14573 GCA_964480275.1 uncultured Staphylococcaceae bacterium
ATTAGCGATTGTCGGCATTACTTATTTAGCAACTTACTTTTTAATGTTTGGGCTGACTGCTCTATTTGTCGACCTCTTAGGTATTAAATTCTTACAACCATTACTTTGGGGCTTTAACTTCCTCTTTGCCTTATTGGTCACTGTGCTTGTCAAATCAATTTATAACAAATTAAGAAGAAAGCATGTAATTAAACGGGGTTATCTCAACAATTACATGATGAGTCGCATAAGTGGGACCGCCTTTGATATGATGATTGTCTCGGCAATTATGTCGATTGAGATTGCTAATATTACTGAACCTAGTATTCTCACCCTTCTAATTACCCTTACGCTTGTTGGCACACTAGTCACAAGTATCTATGTATATTTTGTCGCTAAAAATCATTTCAAGTCACGTTTTGTTCATACCTTTATAGTTTTCTATGGCAACTTGACAGGAACGGCTAGTAATGGTTTAGCGCTACTTCGCGAGATTGATCCCGAACTACAAAGTGGGGCAAGTGACGATTTGATTGAAGGAAGTACGTTTGCAATATTATTTGGCGCCCCAATTCTTGCAATTTTAAGTTTCGTCTATCAAGGTCCTGTTGGTCTTTATGTATCGCTAGGGCTCCTCGTTGTTTATTTTGCCCTCTCCTATATCGGGCTAGTGCTCTATTCACGGCACAAGAGTAAAAAAATAGCAAGACTAAACGAGCAACAAGAAAAGTAAATAACAAAGATTTATTCAACTAAGGCGAGACTAAATGTCTCGTCTTTTGTATTTATTACACTAAATTTAAATGGCTTTATCATCTATGATAAATCTACATTTTGTGCTAGTATAAACTTAGAAAATTACTAGAGTAATACTTGCCTACTAGGCTTAATCTCTTGCTAAATTTTGTGCTCGACACTTTGAAATTTTTTAACATCTTTTTTATGGAGGTAAGTATGGCAAAAAAGTTATCATTCAATGAAATAGCCTCACGACTCGGTGATAAAATTAATAGCGAACAAGACCGGACCAAAAGAATAATGTTTTTTCAACCTAAACTAGTATCTGGTTACGAAAAATATCGCAAAAAAGTTACAAATGAACATCAACTATTTTCCGAAGAACAATTTGCTGATGAACTACTTAGACGCCATAATAATCGCTATTCCTATGAGCGGCAAAGTTTTCATGATGATTATTTTAACCATGAAACCTACATTGATTCGCTCGTCAGTGATACGATTACTAAACTATTAATTGTTGGTCACAAAGACTATACTTTTCAAGTAAAAGAGCGCTTCGTTAATGACTTAGATATCATTTGTGATCAATACGTAAAACTTGTTAATAACGCTTCACTAATGACAACAGCGAAAACGCTAGTCAGACAAATTGCTAAAAAAGCGCTTGATAAAATGGCGGTTGGTGTTGATCTTATTGCCCGTAATTTTATTGATGAAAGCCTCATCATCTGGCGTAGTTTTCTTGAAGATGTGACGATTGTTAAAATTATTTATGATTTTCCCGACCAACCACTAGAAGCGCGCTTTATGACTAACAAACAAGACACACTCGTCGATTTAGGGATCATTCAGGCTAGTAGTGCGCATAAAAATAGTCTCCGTGATCAAACAAAAAAACACATTGGTCATAAAAGTGCCCGCCACTGGGAAATTCTTCGTTATAGCTGGGTTGGATGCCTTCTAAGAGAAAAGGACTATTCCTCGGCAAAGATGCGGGAGTTAGTCGGCCTTGATGATTTTAATCCTCACTATAATTTCACCTCAATTTTTGTCCACCAGCGCACGATTGATGATCAGGACCTTTCGCTATTTAGTCTTGGTGATTACGCCTTGATGTTATATTGGAAACTATTCGATCAAGTATTGAAAAAAATCATCGTTGCTCTTTTTGATCTTGAAAAAAAACTCCCACTTGACACAAGTGAAAAAGATATTCGCCGCTATTTGAAACGCAAGTTTGATGAAAAATTCAAAGAATTTACGGCCTCACTATCCTAAATAATAATTAGTCGCTACGTCGTATAAGTATTTACTTATGCTCGCTAGTAGCATAAAATAATCTTAGGCAGAAAGCCTAAAACCTTTAAAGGGGAGTAGTAATTCTTACCGCCAACATCTCGAGCAACGCTCTGGTTGGTAAGTCCATAATATTGGAAACGAGACCTTTGAACCCTCTTTTAGGGCCAAGGGTCTTTTTAAATGAAAGGTAGAAATTATGGAAAAAGAAAAAAAAGTCGACCAGGAAATGATTATTGATGTCGCAAGTGTTGGTGTAACTGGACCAATTGAAACAAGAACACTAAATAGTTTATATGATGAATTAACAGTTGATCCAAGTGTTGGATTAAGCGAACAAATCGTCGAAAAACGGCGTGTGCAGTTTGGCAAGAACGTCTTACCAAAGCGGAAGAAAAGAACTGTCGTTGGAACTTTTTTAGCCCAGCTTAATAATGGGATGATCTATGTTCTTTTAGCAGCAGCGCTTATTTCCTTTAGTCTTCATCTATACGAAACGATTGCCAATGGTAAACCTTTTGAATTTATCGAAGTAATTGTTATTCTAGCCGTTGTTTTATTAAACGCAATTATTGGTACTGTTCAAGAGCTGAAGGCCGATAAAGCACTAGAGGCACTGGAAAAACTAAGTGCGCCCACTACGGTTGTAAGACGAGGTGGTCAGCTTTTAGAAATACGTGCCGAAGATCTTGTGATTGGTGATATTGTCATTCTTGAAGAAGGGCGGACGATTCCTGCTGACTTACGGCTGATCGAGGCGGTAAACCTCAAGGCTGGTGAAGCAAGTTTAACCGGGGAGAGTGTCCCAGTTGAAAAAGATGCAGACCTCGTTTTTGCAAGAGAAACACCAATTGGTGACCGCTTAAACATGGTGTATATGTCGACTCCTATCACCTATGGTCGGGGCGAAGGGATTGTTGTTGGCACTGGCTTAAATACAGAAATCGGCCGAATTGCCGCGCTATTAGAAGGTGAAAACGAAGGCCAAACACCCTTACAAAAACGTCTACATGATCTTTCGAAACTTTTAGGAATAATTACAATTTTCCTTGTTGTTTTACTATTTGTTGTTGCCTTAATTCAGGACTCAAGTCTTGAAAATATATTAAAAATGTTTATGACCTCGATTTCACTAGCAGTTGCTGCTGTTCCTGAAGGACTTCCAGCAGTTGTCACAATCGTGCTCTCGCTTGGTGTTCAACGGATGGTCAAGGTCAATACAATTGTTCGTAAGCTGCCAAGTGTTGAAACACTAGGAGCCGTTAGTGTTATTTGTAGTGATAAAACCGGAACGCTGACGCAAAATAAAATGACCGTTGTCCAAGCTTATGTTGATAACACTAGTGGGGGCCTCGATGATTTTAAAAAGAATCAACTAGAGGAATTAGCTAGTGGCATGAGTCTTTGTAGTAACGCAAGTGTTGATCATGGTGTTTATGGTGACCCTACCGAAATCGCCCTTGTTGAGTTTGCCAATCACTTTGATTTACGAAAAGAGCAGCTTGAAAAGACAAGTCCACGGCTTGATGAACTACCATTTGATAGTGTCCGCAAGATGATGTCGACGGTCAATAAAATTGATGGTGAAGAGCGTCAATTAACCAAGGGCGCCCTCGATCAAATACTTAAACACACCACACACATTAAAATTAATGGTGAGGTTAAAAAGATAAATAAAGATGATTTAGAAAACATTAAAAAAGCCTCGGAAAAAATGGCTGCTAAAGCATTACGTGTGTTAGCACTAGCAACTGGGACTTATAAAAACGGGCAAATCGAAGAAGAAAACCTGGTCTTTATTGGACTCGTTGGGATGGTTGACCCCCCACGTCCAGAAGCTGCAGGCAGTGTTAAACGCCTGTTAGCCGCTGGTATTACAACGATTATGATTACGGGCGATCATGTTGATACAGCTTACGCAATTGCAAGCGAGCTAGGCATTGCTAGCCGGCAAGACCAAACGATGAGTGGTGAACAAATCGATCAACTTGATGATGCTGGATTACAAGAAGCAGTGAAAACCATTCGGGTCTTTGCCCGTGTTTCCCCAGAAAATAAAGTGCAAATTGTTAAGGCACTTAAAGCTAATGGTGAAATTGTCGCGATGACTGGTGATGGCGTTAATGACGCTCCTTCACTAAAAGCAGCCGATATTGGCATTGCGATGGGAATTACCGGTACTGATGTCGCCAAAGGGGCGGCAGATATGGTTTTGACTGACGATAACTTTGTTAGCATTGGCAAGGCGGTTGAAGAAGGAAGAGGTATTTACGCTAATATTAAAAAGACTGTCTGGTTTTTACTCTCCTCAAATTTTGGTGAAGTAATTTCCATGATCGTGGCGATCCTTTTAGGCTTCCCTGCCCCACTAGCCGCGCTCCATATTTTATGGGTTAATCTGATTACTGATAGTGTGCCGGCAATTGCCTTAGGGGCCGATGAAAAAGATCCTGATCTAATGAAGGACAAACCACGTAATCCCAAAGAAAGTCTTTTTGCTCGCGGTGGTTATTTCGTAACAATTGGTTATGGTACGTTAATTGCTCTTTTATCGCTATTTGCCTTCTTAATTGTTGGTTTTAGATCACCAGATTTGAGCATCGCGGGGATTAGAGCTTATCTTGAAGCAAATGATGGACAATATCTAGTGGAAGCCCAAACTTATGCATTTACGGTATTAGGGGTTTCCCAACTATTCCATATGCTCGGGATGGCAAACATTCGCAAGTCATTTATTCATCTTTTCAAAGCTAAAGAGTGGTTGATTTGGACAGCGTTTGTCGTTGGTTTCGCCCTCCAAATTGCCGTAACGGAAATTAACTTTTTAAACGTCGCCTTCTCGACCGAACAACTCCATCTTGATGAATGGCTGATTCTTGCTGCTTTATCGTCAGGACCATTAGTTGTTCATGAAATCATCGTCTTTATTTTCTTCCTAAAAGATAAATTTAAAAAAAGATAAAAATAGTTTTTATAAGAAAAGATGAGCGCGGCTCATCTTTTTTTCTATTTCCAATAGTAATCAAGAAACTTTGTAGCGTAGCGATCATGGATCGGATCGCGCACTTCATTACGTGTTTGATTGCTACTAAGGGTGAATGTTTGCCCTATTTCACTTTCATAGGCCCCTAAGTAGTTAGTGGCCCTCGTGCCATCAAAGTAGCTATCAGTAATGGTGTAGGTACTGCCATCGATACTAAATTTCTCATTACGGTAGACAAACATGTCTTTAATAATTGGACTAATATCACCATTACTGACATAGTCAGTTGCATCAGGTTCGATTATTTGAAGACTTGGGACATAACCACTACTATAGCCGTAGTCTTTATTCCTTGCTTGACTAAGACCATACGTATCCTTGATTTCTTGCCATACTTCTTGGTCACCGTTTCTTACGACGTGCGTATCAACAACATAGATAGGTACTTGCTTTTCACTAGGATTATCTTCGATATAACTTTTAAGGAAGCGCCGATCAAATTCAGCACAGTCAGGACAGAGTTTCCATGACCAATTAAGGATAAATTTATCTTCTCCCTTTAAAAGCGCATCAACTTGATCAAAGTCGACATAGTAGCCATAAGGTTTACTAATATAGCGGTTGAGATAATTAATAAAATCATTAATTTTTTGGAATATTAGTGGATTACTAAAGTAATTAGCGCCAACTTTGTATTTGCCATTTTCATAAAGACCAAGCACAGGAGTATTTGATTTATCGGAATTAATTGGTAGACCATAAAAGTCATCATCACTAAGGGCATTGGTTTCAATCACATAAATAGGAATATCGTAGTCGCGAACATAGGGTTTAATTACTGATTCCTCAAATGTTCCCCAACAGGCACAGCGAGGATCAGCATAGGAGACAAGAATAAAATTGTCCTCACGATCAATCATCGTAATTAAATCTTGTTCAGTGGTGAGTACGATATAACTATCAAGCGTTTTATCACCATATGTAATAATTATTTTATTTTCTTGGCCACTACCACAACCTGAAAGTAAACTCGTTGTTAGCAAAGCGATAAGTGTTAAGAATTTAGTTTTCATATTTAACCTCAATTTTCTTGCTCTATTATAAAACTTAATCTTTGTTTTACAAAGAATGTTAGTAAAAAATTATTATATTACAAGCAAACAATCAATAACACTTATTGATTTGACTAATCTAAACTGAATAAAAGTTATATAATTTATTTATAAGGGGGTCGTATGAAAAAACAAAAAGTAGTGATTGTCGGAACTGGCTTTGTTGGCATGTCGTATGCCTATGCACTGGTCAACCAGGGAGTTGTCGAAGAGCTTGTGCTGATTGACATTAATAAGGCTAAGGCGGAAGGTGAAGCGATGGACTTAAATCATGGGCTCGCCCTAGCGCCACGAAGAACTATCATCAAGGCCGGTGACTATGATGAGTGTCGTGATGCATGGCTTGTTGTTATTACCGCTGGCGTCAATCAAAAGCCTGGCGAAACGCGGATTGATTTACTTAATCGAAATGCGAGTATTATTAAATCAGTGGTCGATAGTGTGATGGCGACTGGTTTTGATGGAATAATTCTTGTCGCCTCTAATCCTGTCGATATTTTGGCGTATGTAGCGTGGAAACAATCGGGCCTACCCTCATCACAAGTGATTGGCAGTGGTACACTTTTAGACACATCAAGACTTCGCTATGAAATTTCTAAATATATAAAAATTGATTCGCGTAATATTCACGCCTATATCTTAGGTGAACATGGGGATAGTGAGTTTGTCTGTTGGTCGAAGGCTTATATTGGCGTTAAACCAATGCTTGATGTCATTGAATCAATGGATGAAATAAGTTTTGAAGACTTAGATAAAATATACATTCGCGTCCGTGATGCCGCGCAAGAAATCATCAAACGTAAAAATGCAACCTACTACGCTATTGGGATGTCACTAGTAAGAATTACTAACGCCATCTTTAAAAATGAAAATAGTATCATTCCCTTATCTGTTTATAATGATGGCGTCTATAACATTGAAAAGGATCTTTATATTGGGCTACCAGCGGTCGTCAATAGTCAAGGAATCCATCATGTTGTAAATCTTAAGCTCAGTAGTGATGAACAATTAAAACTGGAGAAGTCGGCACGCCTCCTTAAAGATAGCCTTGACAAAATGAATATCTAAGCTCCCTGTTTTCTCCCTTAAAAACTCGAGTGAAAACATGTGTCAAAAAAGGCGAGAAAATATTCGATTTTTTTCAACAAAAAAACGCTAAGAAAAAAATAGAGAAAAGGCAACATAAAATCGATTAATATTTCAATAAAAAAATTCTAAAAAAAACCGACAAAAAAATATTTACTTTTTTATTTGTTTTTTTTGTCAATATCATATATATTTTTACTTGAAAAAACTTTAAGGGGGACTAGCGCAAAAAATGGAAAAAAAAGATGTCATTATTGAACTCATTGGAGTGACCAAAGAGTTTGATGGAAAAACCGTTGTCGATAATTTTAATTTATACGTTAATCGTGGTGAGTTTATTACTTTCTTAGGTCCTTCTGGTTGTGGTAAGACAACAACGCTGAGGATGATTGCCGGCTTTGAATTACCGACAAAAGGACAAATTGTTCTTAATGGTCAAGATATTTCGCATCTGCCTCCATATAAGCGCCCAGTTAATACCGTCTTTCAACGCTACGCCTTATTTCCCCATCTTGATGTCTACGATAATATTGCCTTTGGTCTTAAAATTAAAAAAGTTAAGGTCACTGATAAAAATGGCCGGGTAAAATTTACTAAGTTAACTAGTGATGAAATTGATGACAAAGTTTTAAAAGCCCTAAAAATGGTTGATCTTGAAGAATTTGAAGATCGGGATATTTCTACGCTCTCTGGTGGTCAACAACAACGGGTTGCGATTGCCCGGGCGATTGTTAATGAACCAGAAATAATTTTACTCGATGAACCGCTAGGAGCGCTTGATTTAAAAATGCGCAAAGAAATGCAAATTGAACTCAAGGAAATTCATCGTAAACTCGGACTTACTTTCATCTATGTCACCCATGATCAAGAAGAAGCACTAACGATGAGTGATACAATTGTTGTCATGAATGACGGCTTAATTCAACAAATAGGCACCCCGATTGATATTTATAATGAACCAAAAAATGCCTTTGTCGCTAACTTTATTGGCGAATCAAATATTTATAATGGCCGTATGAGTGCCAAAAACCAAGTTCGCTTTCTTGGCAATGTTTTTTCCTGTGTCGATGACTTTCCGCGTAATGAAAAAGTTGACGTGATTATTCGCCCCGAAGACGTTGAAATTGTTCGCCCTGATAAGGGGATGGTCAGTGGTAAGATTGTCAACAAGATTTTTAAGGGTGTGCACTATGAATATACAATCATGGTCGGTAAAAACGAAGTTATCGCCCAAGATACTAAAGATCATAAAGTCGATAAGGAAGTTGGCATTTATATTGAACCTGAACTTATTCACATTATGAAATCAAACATTGTCGCTAATGTTTATAAAGATGCATGGATCAACAAGAAAAATCAAGTTGTGATTGGTGACAATGCCTTTGACTGTGATGTTACGCAATTAATCGGTGGCAGTCATTTAGATGAAGAAGGCTATTTAGTTGATAGTGAAGGCCATAAATTCGATCTCAATGATGTCGATGTTACGGCAAGTATTGAGCTCAAGGATATTGTTATTAGTGATAATCTTGATGAAGGTGATGTCCTTGGTGATGTCCTCTCAATTATTTACATGGGCGACCACTATCAAGTTGTTGTCCGGACTGATGATGAAGAAGACTTTGTCATCAATAGTGAATACTTATGGAACGAAGATGACCGCGTATCGCTAACAATTGATCCAGGTAAAATTAGCCTTAAACTAAAAGGAGAGCTGCGTAAAGATGCAAATTAAGTCATCGCGCCGCTATTTGTCGATACCTTATATCGTCTTTATGCTGGTCTTTGTCATTGTTCCGCTCTTTATTATTGCTTATTACGCTTTTAGTGATAGTAATCTTTTGCCCTCTTTAAACCCGGCAATCCGCTTTTTCACTAACTCGAGTCGTTTTCAAGTTTTGTTTGTTTCGCTTATATTTGGACTTTTAAATACGGTAATTTCACTTTTAATTGCGTACCCGTTAGCGTTTTTCCTTGCCGACCGTAAAATTAATAAAAACGTTGTCCTTGTTATGCTATTTGTGATGCCAATGTGGATCAACTTTGTTTTACGAACATGGGCATTACGTGATGTATTAAATTTCATTGGTCTCAGTGGAGGTGACTATCCAGAACTAGCAACGCTCATTGGCTTAGTTTATAATTACCTTCCCTTTACGATCATGCCCTTATATGTGACGATGCTTAAACTTGATAAGAGTCAAATCGAAGCAAGTCAAGATTTAGGAGCAGGGCCTGTTCGCACATTTATTAAAATTATTCTACCAATGACAATGCCTGGCATCGTCAGTGCGGCGACCATGGTCTTTATGCCAACGATGACCTCCTATGTCATTAGTGATATTTTAGGTGAAGGTAAAGTCACATTATTTGGTAAATATATCGAACTTCACTTTGTGCAAAATCAATGGAATGATGGTAGTTTTCTTGCACTCGTGATGCTTGTTTTAATCGGTGCTAGTGTGCTTGTTAGTCGCCAATTCCAAAATAAGGGACAAAAGAAAGAGGGCAATGTATGGTAAAACGTATTCTAGCGAAAACTTACATTTACTTGATCCTTTTACTTATGTATCTGCCAATCCTTTTTCTCATCGTCTTTTCTTTTACTGATGCACCAATCACGGGAATGTGGAATGGCTTTACGCTGCGGCTTTATCTTGATGTATTTACCCATAGTAAAATTATGCCCGCACTTTTAAACACGCTTCTGATTGCAAGTGTCGCAGCGCTTACTGCTACACTCCTAGGTACTTTGGGGGCCATTGGTGTGTTTTATATGAAGAAAAGGCCCAAACAAGTGCTTGAAAGTGTCAACGAAATTCCTGTCGTAAATGCTGATGTTGTCATTGCGATTTCCCTTGCCTTACTTTTTAAAATAAGCGTCGATAGCCTGACTAGGATTGGCCTAGTTGTTGATGATAAAAACTTTCTAACTCTTTTGATTGGTCATATTGTCCTCTCAATTAGTTTTGTCTATCTAAATGTTAAGCCTAAACTTCAACAAATGGATCCTAATGACTATGAAGCAGCGCTTGATTTAGGGGCTCGTCCTAGCTATGCCCTGATCAAAGTTGTGCTCCCGGCGATTGTTCCGGGCATCATCTCGGGCTTTATGCTCGCGTTTACCCTCTCGCTTGATGACTTTATTATTACAAGTTTCTTGCGCGATAAAAGTTTTGATACACTATCGACATACGTTCAAGGTGTTATTGTAAAATCAACCATCCCCGCCGAACTTAGGGCGTTAACGACATATATCTTTCTGATTACCTCTGTGATTGTAATCGCAAATGGCCGGAAGAAGAAATCGAAAGCGATGCTACGAGCAAGCAAGCGGGCGATGTTAAGGAAAGGAGCAAGATAAATGAAATCTGCAAATAAATTAATGGTTTTAACAATTGCTAGTCTAAGTGCACTAGTCGCCATGACAGTGACTTGGCCAACGGCCCACACGATTGTTGGGGCCAAGGCAAGTGCAACTACTTTACGTATCTACAGTTGGGAAGATTATATTTACGAACAAGAAAGTGACGAGGATGAGGCCTCGATTATTGATCAATTCATTGCTGAATACGAGCAAGAACATGGCGTCAGTATTGAAGTCGTCTATGACACTTATTCGACGAATGAAGAAATGTATAATACCCTCGTACTTGGTGGTCAATATGACCTACTAGTTCCTAGTGACTATATGATTCAACGGCTGATCGAAGAACAACGGATTCAAACAATCGATAAGACACAAATCCCTAACTACACTACTTATGCATCTGATAAACTTCAGACGCTTTTTGAAGATAATGCCTGGGATAACTACGCGGCTGGTTATATGTGGGGAACGATGGGTCTCCTCCATAATAAAGACCATGTCGAACCTGAAGATATGACCTCATGGGGGGCTCTTTGGGATGAGAAGTACTTTAAAGATATTGCCGTTAAAGACAGTATGCGTGAAGGCTATCTTATTGGTCTCCTCCATGTTTATTACGACGAATTAATCGAATTAAAAAGAGACTATGAAAATCTTGAGATGACGGTTAGTCAATATAACCTTGAGCTAAGTGAAATTTTAAACCGGACTGATGAAGCTACAATTGAGCTTGTTGGTCAAGCCTTAAAAGAGCTTAAGGCAAATATTTATGGAACCGAAGTCGACCAAGGTAAAAATGACATGGTCACTGGTAAAATTAAAATTAACACGGCCTGGAGTGGTGATGCTGTTTATGCTATTTATGAAGCCGCTGAAGCGGGAAATGATGTGCTTCGCTACACAGTGCCTGAAGAAGGTAGCAACATCTGGTATGACGCTTTCGTAATGCCAACAGGGGCAAATGCTGATCTAGCCCATGCCTTTATTGACTTTGTCTCCCGGCCAGATATCGCAGTGTTAAATATTGATTATATTGGTTATACATCATTTATTGCTGGCGATAGTATTCTTGAATATATTTTAGATTATGATGAAGTAGTTGATGAAACATTTACCGGTGAAACATACACTGTCGATCTAAGTTATTTCTTTGCTGGTACACTTGAAGAATATGCACTAGCAGATGCCACATTTGAAATTGATGCTGACTTCCGGGGTGCGCAACTCACAACCCAATATCCTAGTCTTGATGAAATCAACCGTAGTGCGGTTATGAAAAACTTTGATGAAGATGCCAATCAACGTGTCACTGACATGTGGGCGGAATTTAAGGCCACTGAACTGCAAACTTGGATGTTTATCGTTGGCGGTGCCGCGCTTGTCCTCGTCTTTGGCCTAGGTGCGCTCTTCTTTATCAAGAAAAACAAATCCTCAAGAAGCAAACGTCGTGGTAAACGGAAATAGAAAAGAAAAAGTAAAAATAGCAATTATTGGCGGTGGCGTTAGTGGCGTTGCCGCCGCTTTGACTTTGCCCTCATCCTATCAAATCGATATTTTTGAGCGGGAAAACCGCCTCTTAAAAAAGTTATTAAAAACCGGGAATGGGCGCGCAAATATTTTTAATATCCATATTGGGGAAGATGACTATAATAATTCTTCATTCTTTGCCCTCCATCCCCATATCGTCGCTCTTGTTGAAAAGTTTTATCTCGACCAAGGAATTCTTTGCTTTACTGATGAAGCAGGAAGAGGCTATCCCTATTCGCGTAGTGCAAAAACACTTGCCAATAATCTTTCTAGTCGCCTTGGCCCAAATACGACAATATATCTTGACACTAGTGTTAGCCGTGTCGAGCCCCAAACTCAGGGCTTTTTAGTTGATGGTAAACACTATGACAAGGTTATTATTACAACGGGAAGTAGTGCTTATTATCCTCATTTTAATCTTGCTAACAATAATGATCATTTACTTACTGCTCTAGGACTAGCGACCACTAAATTTTATCCGACTAGTGGACCACTGATGATTGAGGAAAACCTTCAAAGAATTGAAAACGAAAAGGTAAAAGCTCTCCTTACAATTACGAAGGCAAATCGTGTGCTCACAAGTGAAGATGGTGAAATTCTTTTTAAACGCGATAGTTTAAGTGGGATTGCTAGCTTTATTGCTCATAGCCGCCTTGTCTGGGATTACCGAAAAGAAAAATCTAGCGATTATGTCGCCCATCTAAATCTTATAAACGGTGATGAAGAGCGGGTATTTAAGCTAATTGAACATCGAAAAATGAATGGGAGAGTACTTGAGGGAATATTTAGTGAAGCTCTCAATGATTATTTAGCCTTACGCTTAGATAAAAACTTTAAAGTCGCTGATGTTATGGCCTTATTAACGGATGTGCGCTTTAACATTCGTCCTAACTTTTTCCTCACGCAAGAGCGGGGCCAAATTATGTCGGGGGGAGTTAAAGTCGAACAAATAAACCCACATACATTCGCCACTATTAAGAATAGCAACCTCTATTTAGGTGGTGAAGTACTAGATATTGATGGTGTAAGTGGGGGCTATAATTTGATGTTTGCCCTCTATTCAGCGCTAGTAATAGCAAAAGATATTATCGACAAAAGATGTTAATGAAAAACAAGCACAAAAATTTGTCAATTTTAAAAGCGACAGTGTCCAAAAAGGGCACTTTTTTTCTCGTTCAAACCACGCTTTAGAAGTTAATTAGTAGTTATAAAGTAGATAATGATTTTTTTTGAATAAATTGACAACATTAGTCGAAAAAATTGTGCATAGTCTTGACACTTCTTATCAACTATAAACAAGTTTATTTATGCTTAAATAGGTATACACCGCAATTATATTTTTTTGTCGGCAGAGTCAATATTTTTTTAGAAACAAGGAGTGAAAATATGGTCAAACAAATAAAAAAACGCGATGGTCGTTTACAAAAATTCAACGCCACTAAAATTGCCAATGCAATTAATTTAGCCTATGGTGGTGAAAGTGATGTTTTAGCCCTTTTATATGCTGCTGATATTGCTAATATTCTCAATGCCCTTGATCAAGACATCCTTGATATTGAAGTGGTTCAAGATCAAGTTGAAAACTATTTGATGGAAAAAGACAAGGATGTGGCTAAACGCTATATTCTTTATCGTAAAGACCGGGAAAGAATGCGTAACGCTAAGGCGACAATGTTTAACTATAAACAAACAGTTGAACAATATCTTCATGTTTCCGATTGGCGGGTTAAAGAAAACTCAACTGTCAATTATTCTTTAGGCGGACTGATCCTTAATAATAGTGGAGCGATTACTGCTAACTATTGGTTGAGTGAAGTTTACGATCAAAAGATTGCCGATGCCCATCGTAGTGCCGCTATTCACATTCATGATCTTTCAATGCTCAGCGCCTATTGTGCCGGCTGGGATTTAGAAAAAGTCATTCGCGAAGGTGTTGGTGGCGTTGAAGGTAAAATTACTTCGCACCCACCTAAACACTTACATACCCTTTGTAATCAACTCGTAAATTTTTTAGGAATTATGCAAAACGAATGGGCTGGAGCCCAAGCTTTCTCCTCGTTTGATACTTATCTTGCTCCCTTTGTTAAGGTCGATAATCTAACTTATAAAGAAGTCAAACAATCGATTCAATCATTTATTTTTGGTGTCAACACTCCCAGTCGTTGGGGCTGTCAAGCACCATTTAGTAACATTACCCTTGATTGGATTGTGCCTAGCGACCTTGCAGAAAAACCAGCACTTGTCGGTGGCGAAGAATTAGCTTTTAAATATAAAGACTGTCAAAAAGAAATGGATATGGTCAACAAGGCCTTTCTTGAAGTAATGCTTGAAGGTGATGCTAATGGTCGCGGTTTCCAATACCCAATTCCAACTTATTCACTTACGCGTGACTTTGATTGGTCAGACAATGAAAACAATCGGCTATTATTTGAAATGACCGCTAAATATGGCACACCATACTTTAGTAACTATATTAATA
>CAYZOC010000026.1:0-14023 GCA_964480275.1 uncultured Staphylococcaceae bacterium
GTTCCGCATTAATTTCAAGTTTTTTTAAAAATAAACGTGATAGAAAAAAATAACATATAAAATCGACAAATTTAATGCTTCTTTGTTTTTATTATTATAAAAACATTGTACAATAAATTATAAATTTTCTGCCAGGAGGCCAATATGCTGCAACTTAAAAATGTTTTTAAAAATTACTATGTCGACAACAAACCGCTAAAAGTTTTAAAAGACGTAAATATTTCATTTCCCAATCAGCAATTTGTTACAATTCTCGGTCCCTCTGGCTGTGGTAAAACAACGCTTTTAAACCTTATCGGTGGACTTGATCAATATACAAGTGGCGATCTAATTATTGAGGGTAAATCAACCAAGCAATTTAAAGATCGCGATTGGGATGCTTATCGTAATCACCGCGTTGGGTTTATTTTTCAAAGCTATAATTTAATCACACATCTTAATGTTCTTGATAATGTTGAAATGTCGCTTACTTTGACTGGAATGACAAGCAAGCAACGAATAGAAAAAGCCAAAAACGCACTAATTAGTGTTGGGCTTGAACCAGAAATGTATAAACAAACCAATCAGCTTTCTGGTGGACAAATGCAGCGTGTGGCAATTGCACGGGCGCTTGTTAATGATCCTTCAATTATTCTTGCCGATGAGCCAACAGGTGCACTTGATAGCAAAACAAGCGAACAAGTCATGGATATTATTAAAGAAGTAAGTAAAACAAGATTAGTAATCATGGTTTCACACAACGAACATCTTGCACAAAAATATAGCGATCGAATTATTAGGATGCTTGATGGTGTAATCACTAACGATACCGCTAAAGTTGTTCCGACAACGAAAGAAGCGGTAGGCAAAGAAACCAATGCTTATACCTCAATGCCTTTCTCAATGGCGCTTAAAAGTAGTTTTAAAAACATTTTAACGAAAAAAGGAAGATCAATTATCACTTCCGTCGCGGGTTCCTTAGGTATCATTGGCGTTGCGCTTGTTGCCTCACTATCGACGGGATTCAACGAATACATAGGCCGCGTTGAAAGCGACACAATGGCTTCATACCCTATTGGTGTTTTTTCAAGTTCGTTTGAATTAAGTCCTACATCATTTCAAGAGGTTGAACGGGAAGAATTTCCTGAAGAAGAACAAGTCTATGTATATGATCCAAGTGATTCAAGTGAATCTTCACTACAATTTTACTATAATCAATTCACACCTGACTTTTTAAATTTTGCGCAATCTCTAGAAGATGATGGTCTTGCGAGTAGCGTTGTTTTTAATTATCCAACACATATGAAATTGTTAACCGAATACCCAAATGGCGCGATAAATAATGCAGGTACAACTAACTTTTCACAAGTTACACCAATGGGAACGGGAACATTCACACAGCTTTTTGGTGATCAAGAATTTGTTGGTGAATATTATGACTTGATTGGGTCCGCATCAAAGTACCCACAAAACGCCAATGAAATTGTATTAGTAATTGACCGGTATAATCGTGTCCGAATTAATGATTTGCAAAGGATAGGTCTACTTGATAGTGGGACAACAACTATTGAGTCTTTCTCATTCAACGATATCTTAGGAAAAAAATATAAATTAATTGATAATGATGATTTCTATGAACGACGCGAAGATTTAGATTTCGTTGTGGGTGATCTTAGTTCCGAGGATAATCTTAAAACAATCGAAAAATATACAGTGACATCGCAAAGTAATGCTCGCTCATTATTTGATGATGAAAACACGGGAATTGAATTAGAAATTGTTGGGGTTTTAAGACCAAGACAAGGAACTGAATTCTCAATTCTTTCACAAGGGTTAGCCTTTACGGAAGATTTGAATACGCTTATGCAAACATTCAATCAAGATAGCGCCTTTTCTAAGTCTATTTTTCATAACATTACTATTGCTCCAGAGGCATCTACTGATCCAGAGCTAGCAAGCAATCCAGAAAAAGCCTTAGAGTATATTCGCTTTTATGATCCATACTATGATAGCTCAAACCCACAAAAGATTTTAAGTCAGAGTGATTTTCTTGCACTTGCTAAACGTAATAATAGCCAGGTTTCTGATATTGATGACTCGACTCCTTTTGGCCAAATGATTAAACAGGTTTTTGAGTCTATTTACTCTAATGTTGAATCTTTAGCGATATTCCCCGCAACTGCGCAAGCAAGAAAAGATATTAAAGTTGCTTTTAGCGACTATAACAAGACGGTCGAACCAGAGTTTGAAGTTACATATTCTGATCTTGTGAGCACGATTACTGATTCGCTTGCAACGATGGTAAACATTGTTTCAATTGTTCTTATCTTCTTTACAAGTATCTCACTAGTTGTATCAGGGGTCTTGATTGGTATCATTACTTATATTTCTGTCATTGAGAGGACAAAAGAAATTGGTGTGCTCCGGGCAATTGGGGCAAGGAAAAAGGATGTTGGAAGGCTCTTCCAAGCCGAAACATTTATTATTGGGCTTGCTGCTGGTCTAATTGGGGTTATTGTCGCCTTTGCGTTGACGGTACCAATTAATCTAATATTAAATAATTTATTTCCCGATCAAAATATTGGCACGATTGCAAACCTAACTCCGTGGATTGCCATTCTTCTTGTGGCAATTAATGTTGGACTAACGATGCTATCTGGCCTACTTCCAAGTAGTATTGCCGCCCGTAAAAATCCTGTCGAAGCACTACGAACAGAATAATTTGGACACTGTATAAGATATTTAAAGAAATTGATAGACTTTTAGTCTATAATTATAAATAGAATTGTATGAAAGAAAAAGACGGATACGCTACAAGAAGAATACGTAAAAGTGAAATTCTTCTTGAATCTACCGAAAGGTACAACCCTCGTTATACTCAAGGTTTAACAGTTGAGCAGGTTTTAAGACGCCAAGAAAAGAAACTTACCAACCAGACCAAGAAAGCCGTCGGGAAAACTACTTTAGAAATTTTAACAAGCAATCTCTTTTCTTTGTTCAATATTATTCTTTATATAATTGCTGGGGCCCTTATCGCGGTTGGGGCTTATAACCAACTATTTTTTATTGTTATTTTATTAGCTAACACCATAATTGGTCTTGTTCAAGATTTTCGGGCTAAAAAAACCCTAGAAAAACTTAGCATCTTAACTCGAAGTAATGCTCGTGTTGTTCGCGAAGGTATCTCAACAGAAATCGAGCGCAATCAAATCGTGCTTGATGATGTTGTTGTATTAAAAATGGGCGACCAAATTCCAGCTGATGGGTTTATCCTATCTGGTGATATTAATGTTAATGAAGCACTATTGACAGGTGAATCAGAAATCATTAAAAAGACTAAAGATGATGTTGTTTTATCGGGTAGTTTTGTTACAAGTGGGACAGCATACATGCAAGTCGACAAAATCGGCAAATTAAGTTATGCCCAAACAATCCAATTGCGCGCCCAAGCTTTCAAGCGCCCAAAATCACAATTATTAGGCTCGATCAAGAGTCTTTTCCGTGTTATTGCCATTATTGTTTTTACTGTTGGCGGGCTATCAGTTTTTTCGGCGCTATATCAAAGTTTAGATTTATATAAAAGTGTAACTAGGATTGCTGGCTCTCTTGTTGGAATGATTCCTTCTGGGATGTATTTACTCACAAGTATGACACTTTCTGTTGGAATCGTTAGACTAGGTAAAAAGCGGACACTTGTCCAAGAAATGTATTCAATTGAAATGCTTGCCCGAGTTGACGTCCTTTGCTTAGATAAAACAGGGACACTAACAGATGGCACGATGCGCGTCGGCGAGATTTATGAGTTTAAGAATGAAGCAAGTTTTGATTTGGACAATGTTGTCGCAAATATTCTAGCGGCGACAAAAGATGAAAACGCAACTGCAATTGCGCTTAAAGAGAGATTTAAACTAAAACAATTGATGGACACTAATATAGTAACACCGTTTTCGAGCGAGGATAAATATAGTAGTGTTCAGTTTGCAAATGGAGATACATATTATTTAGGTGCTTCTACATCTTTATTAAACGAGAAAAGTCGAAGCGAAATTCGTGAGATCGAAAATAGTTTTACGAAGGCTGGATTACGAGTTTTAGTGCTCACAAAAACGAAGAAAAGATCAAAAAAGCAAGACGTTACCGATGGTACTCCAGTTGCTCTTATTGCCCTTGAGGATCATATTAGAGAAGAAGCGGTTGAAGCAATTAAATGGTTTATCGATAATGGCGTTAAAATCAAAATTATTTCTGGTGACGATCCTAGCACTGTTGAAGCTGTAAGTCTTCGCGCGGGTGTTATTGGTGCTGAAAATTCAATAGACTTATCACAAATTCCACTTGAAGAAGTAAAAAAATATGCGGACTCTTACACTGTTTTTGGACGTGTCAAACCCAATCAAAAAGAAGTACTTGTGCGACAACTACAAAAATCAGGCCTAATTGTGGGGATGATTGGTGATGGTGTCAACGATGTACTTGCACTAAAGGCGGCAGACTGTTCGATTGCGATGGCGAATGGAAGTGGAGCTGCGCGTGGAGTTAGTAATCTTATCATTGAACAAAATTTTGACGCTCTTCCTTCAATTGTTGACGAAGGGCGTAGAGCAATTAATAACTTACAAAGAACTTGGTCGCTATTTCTTGTCAAAACGACATTTGCAGTCATTCTTTCAACAATGTTTATTGTTGCATCAATTTTAGCGCCTTATGGTAATCAAGTTGTATACCCATTTCTAACGCAGCACTTATATTTATGGGAGTTCTTTACGATAGGAGTCGCGGGATTCCTTCTTTCTCTGCAACCTAATAGCACGAAGATTAGGGGAACGTTTATGAGTAACGTTGTTAAAAAAGCCTTGCCTGGATCGATTGTTATGGTCCTGGCGGTATTTATATTTTTCCTTATGCGTAATGTCGAAATTATCCAACCTGGTAGTTTGCGGGTCAGTGAATATGCGGTTATTACGATGAGTGTACTCACAATAACATTTATTAGCTTTATCGTTTTATTAAGAACAAGTTGGCCACTTGATCTTTATCGTGGAACACTATTTTTTGTCTTATTAGCTGGCGCAATAGTGGCACTAAGTTTATCACCACAACTAGTCACCCAATTATTTGCCATTGATTATCGTGACTTGGTACCGATCAATATTATTGAATTAGTGTTAGTAAATATATTCGCTGTTGTAATTTATTTCTTAATAGATTTCTTACTACAAGAAAAAAAGAGAAAGAGGAAATAGAGAATGTTAATTATTAATAAAAAAGTCCAAGATGCACTAAGCCATAATCAGGCCGTTGTCGCACTAGAGTCAACAATTATTTCACATGGAATGCCATATCCGACAAATGTTGAAGTTGCCCTAAACGTTGAAAAAACAATAAATGAAATGGGTGCAATCGCTGCAACGATTGGGATTATTGATGGTGACATTATTGTCGGAATGAGTGATGAACAAATTGAAGAATTTGGCCGGCGCCAAGGAATAGTTAAAGTTTCTGGGCGTGACTTGGCTTATGTTACTTCAAAAAAACTTTGGGGTTCGACTACTGTCGCAGCGACGATGATTATTGCAAAAATGGCCGGGATTGATGTGTTCGTTACAGGAGGAATTGGTGGTGTTCATCGCCAAGCGGAATCCACTTTTGATATCTCTAACGACCTTGAGGAACTTGGAAGAACAAGAATGGTCGTTGTTTGTGCAGGCCCAAAAGCCATCCTTGATGTTGATAAAACAATTGAATATTTAGAAACAAAGGGAGTGCCACTTGTTGCATATCAAACTGATACTGTTCCACTATTTTATACAAGAAACAGTAATATTAAGGCACCAATTCGTCTAGATAATGCTCAAGATATCGCTAGACTTTATGTATGCCAAGCAGAAATGGATTTGAAAAGTTCGGTTCTCGTTACCAATCCTTTACCTAAAGCAGATAGTGTCGATTATCGCAAAATGGAAAATTGGATTGATCAAGCTTTAGTCGAGGCAAAAAAACTAGGAATTAAGGGCAAGGAAGAAACGCCTTATTTACTACAAAAAATCGCCAGCTTATCAGAAGGGGAATCACTGAGAGCGAACACAAAACTCATTATTAATAATGCAAAATTAGGCGCAGAAATCGCCCTTGGAATTGCTAAAGAGCGGAAATGAAAACGGAAGAACGATTAGCCGACAGCTTAAAAAAGTTAATGGCCACTGTTGCCCTAGATGATATTAGTGTGATGCGATTAACGAAGATGTGTGGAATTAATCGCCAATCTTTTTATTATCATTTTCGTAACACCTATGACCTATTAACATGGGTATTTTTAAATGAAAAAATTCCAAATCTTGATGAGGAAAATGATTATAGTAGGGCGCTAGAGCATGTTTTTAATTATGTTGAAGACAATTATAATCTTATTCAAAATACCGCTGAGAGTGCCGGCAAAGACCTTTTAATTGAATTCTTTTTCAACACTTTTTATAATGTCGAACTCAAGCATATCGAGCAAGTCGATCAAACTGGTAAAATATCAACTGATGAGCGAAAATTCCTTGCAAGTTTTTTTGGTTCGGCTTTTGCAAATACTGTTATTTTATGGCTTAGAAATCCTCAACAAGAGGAAGTAGAAACTGTTTTAGAAAGAATTAAAAAATATTTTCCTAATTACATTGAAGAAGCAATTATGAAAGGGGTAAAATAGTGAAAAATTTTACATTACATCTTTCGACTAAGTTATTTTTTGGTGATGATCAAGAACATAAAATTGGTCAAATTATTGACGATTATGGATTCGAGAATGTCTTGATTGTATGCGGTCAGTCTAGTGTTTTTAAAAGTGGATTGATCGATATAGTGGTTGATAGCTTAGTGAAGAAAAATATTCGCTATCACTTGTACCGTGGTGTGACGCCAAATCCAGAGATACTCTTTGTCAATGAGGCCTTAGCGCTTGCAAGACAAGAGAAAATTGATTTCATTCTTGCGGTGGGTGGGGGTAGTGTGATTGATGTTGCTAAACTTGTGGCCGTCGGATATTTTTATCAAGGCGATCCGCTTGATTTTAATCGACATTTAGTGGAGGCCAAGGCCAGTATTCCCCTAGGTGTTATTTTGACTCACTCTGCGGCAGGAAGTGAAATGTCGACTAGTTCAGTAATTAGTGATAGCAAAAACAATTTTAAACAGGGTTTTAATACACAGTTTAATCGCCCACTTTTTGCAATTGAAAACCCAAAATACACGCTGACACTTTCCAAAGAACAGACTGCAATTGGGATTGTTGATATCATGATGCATACACTCGAGCGATATTTTAATCAAAGTTCAAAAGATTTGCTTGCTGATAGTCTAGCCGAAGCATTATTAAAAAACGTTATCATCAACGCAAAAAGATTAGTCAAAAATCCCGATGATCTAGAAGCAAGAGCAAATATTATGCTGGCAAATACATTTTCGCATAATGGAATAACCGGGATGGGTAAAGAGCAAAAGATGCCAGTTCATATGATTGAACACGCACTCAGTGGGATGTTTAATGAAATCCCCCATGGAGCAGGACTAGCAATCTTATTTCCAGCTTGGGCGCGGTTTTATCAAAAACTAGACCGCGAAAAGTTTGACCGCTTTGCGCGTAATGTCTTTGATCTTCATTATCTTGATCCTGATGTTAACGGTCAATTAGGAATCAAAGCTTTAGAAAGTTTATTTGTTGAATTAGGATTAGATTTATCGCTACAAAGTTTCAATTTAGAGCTGGAAGATTTAGATAAAATTGCTCTACTAGCTACGAAGAATCGTCATGTTGAAATTTATCATCACATCAAACCACTTGATTACCAACAAGTAGTTGAAATATTAAAGGATTGTTATTAGGAGGAATTATGAAAAAAGAAGATTTTCTAACATTAGTTGTATACGGTCTAATGTTTATTATCGCCTTGTTTATCGGACTAGAAATTGTCGCAACAGCGCTGACTGAGTTAGGATATTTTAGTGATCCAGAGCGCTATTCATTTGCAAGTATTGTTATTATTATTGGCATCATTTTTAACGTTATATTATTTGAACTTGGACATGTTATTGGAGCAAAAATAGCGGGTTACAAGATTCTTTCAGTAAATATGCTTGGTTTTTGTTTTTATCGGACCAAAACTAAACTACGCTTTGGATTTAAATCATTTCAAGGGTTAACAGGTGAAACAAAGATTATTGCAGAAAAAGAAAAAGCGAGTCCGCGTTCTTATTTTCTTGGACCGACCACATTAGTGGTCATCGAATTTGTTGTCGCAATTCTAATTTTTGTCTTTACTCCGAAAGATATCATTATCCATCACGCAGCACTAATTGTGTCTGGCATTGGTGTTTTGTTACTAGTTTATAATATAATGCCCTTTAAATTAGACACACTAACTGATGGTTATTATCTTGTTATGCTTTCAAAGAAAATAAACATTGAAGCCTATAATGAACTTATTCGAATTGAATCAAAGATTTTTAATAGTGAAGAAATTGGCGAAGTAAAAGTATTCGATAAGATTACGACACTTACGAGTCGAGTAAATATGTATAAAATTTATGAGTATATTGATAAAGCCGAGTTTCCAGAAGCTTTAGCCCTCATAGACTTAATGATTGAAAACAAAAAAGATGTCGAAGAAGCAATTAGTAGTCGCGCTTATGCCCAAAAATTATATATTATTTTATTAACAAAAACACCAGAAGAAGCTGATAAGTTTTGGTTTGAAGTCATGGAGGGTGCTGAACGTAAATTTGTAAGTAATGACCTTTCTTTAGAATCACTTCGCGCTTATCTACTTTATAACGGTGTCGTAACCAAAAGCCAATCAGAGTGTGAATATGTTATTAATCGTGTCCCAAAAGCTATGAAGTTAGAACTAGATTCTTATCGGCGGAGCATTGAGGTTACATTATTTAAAAACACATTTGAAATCGTGAAACAAAATAACCCAGACTGGGATATCGAGCCTCCGAAGTTCTAAACTCTTTATTTACGATAATTTAAAATTGTTAGCAAAGAAAAAATGCGTGGACTCACGCATTTTTACTTAACCGCTAAAATAATTATTCTTTTTTCTTGAGAGCGTCTCTAATTTCGGTTAGTAGCACAACTTCTTCACTAGGAGCAGGAGCAGGCGCTGGTGCTGGTTCTGGTTGAGGTTGTTCTTTGTCAAATTTTTTCTTGAGTGCTTCTCTTCTTTCACTAATACTCATCACGACTTTAATAATGATAAATAATGTGAAGGCAATAAGTAAGAAATCAATAATTGCTTGGATGAAATTGCCATAGTAGAGATAAACACTAGCATCAACTGGTAGATTAGTTGCGGGATCAATAACAGTAGCTTGTTTGAGTACTGCTTTCCATTCGCCAATTTCCTTACCACCAACGAGACTAATAATTGGCATCAAAACATCATTTACAAGACTTTTTACAATCGCTGTAAATGCTGTACCAATAATTAGACCGACAGCGAGATCTAACACACTGCCACGAGAAATAAACTTCTTAAAATCTTCGAAAAACTTTTTCATAAATCCTCCTATATATAAAGTTTATCACAGTCAAAGAAAAAAGAAATTATCAAAATCCGCTTAGTCTTTATTTAGCGAGCAATAAAAAGTATAATAGAAAAGTGACTCACATATGGAGGTGCCTATGGCCAGAATTAAAATCGTTACTGATACTACTGCTGATTTGACTAAAGAACTTTATGAAAAGCTAGATTGTGAGGTCACTCCTTTATTAGTTACGATTGATGGCAAGAGCTATCAAGATACGTTTGAACTATCGACCAAACAACTATATGGCATTATGGATGAAAAAAAGTTGCTGCCAAAAACAAGTGCAGTAAGTCCTGAATCATTCCTAGAAATATTTAATAAGGTAAAAGAAGAAGGGTATGATGGCATTCTTGTTACGGGCATTGGCTCGAACATGTCTTCAACAATGCAAAGTGCCAAGATTGCTCTTGATCAAATGGAGGGATTCCCAATTCGAATTGTTGATTCGCTATCACTTTCATCTGGGACAGGCCTAGTCATACTAAATGCTCGGAAGTATTTAGATGAGGGTCACACATTAGATGAAACTGCGGAATATTTAGAAAAGAATATTGTGCCGAAAGTTAGAGCACAATTTATCGTTGAAAGTTTAGATATTATTTACCGGGGTGGAAGAATTAGTGGGGCCAAATATCTTTTTGGTAAGATGTTAAAAGCCCATCCATTTATTCAAATGAATGATGCTAAACTAGTTGTCGCTGACACACCAAAAGGGAAAATACATCGCGCGCTTGATCGGCTCTTCGAAGTGTTTCTTGAGGACTTGAAAGACGGAATCGATATCAGCCATGTATTTATCACTCATAGTGAAGGTGATGAATTTGTACAGTATTATCTTGATAAAATCAAAGAATATGTGCCACTAGAAAATGTTATTGTCACTGGTGCTGGAGCGGTTATCTCCGCGCACTGTGGACCGGGAACAATCGGTATTCTCTACGTTAAAAAGTAAAAATATAAAAACTCGAGGTTAATCTCGAGTTTTCTATTTGTAATATAGTTTATTAACTGCCAGATACAGCTAGTTTTTTAACAAGGACACTAGAAGTTGTGTAACTTGATAATTGTAATTCACTATCATTTGCAACAGCTTGAACATCTAAGAATAATTTTTGGAGATTGCCGGCAATTGTAACAAGATTAACTGCTTCAGCAAATTTACCATCACGAATCATAAATCCACTAGCTTGTAATGAGAAGTCACCACTTGTAGGGTTAAGACCCGAGTGAAGTCCTTGGACCTCAGTTAGATAGAAGCCTTCTTTAATTCCCCCAATAATGTCTTCAACACTCTTGCGGCCAGGTTTTAATATGATGTTACTAATACTAACGCCGATTTTACCACCACTATTGCTACCATTAGCTGTTGGTTCAACGCCTGATTTACTTGCGGTACTTAGATTATGGAAGTAGGTTTTTAGCACACCCTTATCAATAACTGATTTATTGAATTTAGCAACGCCTTCACCATCAAAGTATGTGTAGAATACGTTTTTACTTAGTGGTGCATCAAGGACTGTAACTTTTGAACTTGCAACTTTTTGTTCAAGTTTATCAATAAATAGTGACGAGCGTTTTTGCACTCTTTCAGCATTTGCGCTACTTAAGTATGCGGCAAGAAGTGAAGCAGTAACCTTTTGGTTGATTAAGGTTTTATATTTGCCACTTGGACATGGTTTGCCACCAAGTTTTGAAAGGGCATTTTCCGCTACATCCCTAACAATACGATCAAGATCAACTTGATCAGGATCATTGAGGAGGACAATTTTATAGCCAGTCTTAACTTCTTCACCTTGTTTAACCACAGCGGAAACATAGTAATAGAAGTAGTTGGATTTTTCTTTCAATTTAAGGCCAAATGAATTATATAACTCTAATTGACTTTCATTTTCTGAGTAACTAACGGCATCGACATCAGTAATGCGAGCATCGAAGGCCTTAAGTTTCTTTTCAAGAAGGAAGAGGTTGTTTAACTTGTCTTCTTCAGAAATCTCTTGTATTTTTTTGTTGAACATATTGCGTTTTTTGTATTTCTTCGAACCTTCGAAAATTATCGCTATATCATCAGACTCACTATTTTTAGCACTGATGATAACTTGCTTAACAAGATATTCAGGGGTGTTTTTATCATCTTTTTCACTAGCGGCGAAACCCATTTTTCCATTAAAGATGCCACGGGCATAAATAGTTCTAGAATCAGCGATACTATAATTTTCTACCTCGCTTTGATAAACATTCATATCAATGCTAGTGTTTTTTCTAATTACGACCTCGCATGATTCAAGACCATGTGTCTTGGCGAGTTCAAAAAACTTGGCTACTCTCATTTTAATTTACCTCCTTGGCCACCAACAGTAATACTACTTACACGTAGTGTTGGTTGTCCGACATCAACAGGAATTGAGCCACTTGCGGCCCCACACATTCCTTGGGCGCGTTCTAGGTCATTGGCGACCATATCAATTTTCATTAAAATTTCTGCACCAGTGCCGATAAGAGTTGCCCCTTTGACTAACTCGGCAATTTTACCATCACGGATGATGTAAGCTTCATCAGCGGCAAAGTTAAAGTCACCTGTTGTGGGATTAACAGAACCACCACCAAGTTTTTTAGCAAATAGACCAAGTTTAACCGAAGCAATAACTTCTTCAGGTGTATGTGGCCCTTTGTCAATGTATGTATTGGACATCCGGCTCGTTGTCTCGTATTTATATGATTGACGGCGACCCGCACCATTTGAGTCACGATTCATTCTCCGGCCATTAAAGCGATCAATTAAATAATCTTGGAGAATACCATCTTTAATTAGGACATTGCGGTTTGTTGCCACTCCTTCATCATCGATATTATTTGAACCCCATGCATTAGTGATTGTGCCATCATCAATCGCGGTTACTGCTTCATGAGCAACCTTTTGACCGAGTTTACCTGCAAATGGTGATAACCCTTTACTGACAGCACTTGCTTCAAGTGGGTGACCACAGGCTTCGTGGAAGATAACCCCACCAAAACCATTACCAATAACAACAGGCATGACGCCACTTGGGCAGTCTTTAGCACTTAATTTACGGATAGCAAGATCAGCGACTTCACGGGCTTCTTTTTCAATATCAAGTCCTTCAACAAAGTCAAAGCCAGAATGAGCACCAGGACCAGTGAATCCAGTTTCAAACGCTCCAGGTTGCATCGCAATTGCTTGCAAGACGAAACGAACCCGCTCTTGGCTATCTTGAAAATGTTTACCATCACTATTAAAAATTTCGATGTTACGATTGTTCATGATTAAGACAGCTATTGTCCGGACAATTCTCTCATCAAATTCGCGCATAACGGCATCACCTTTTTTAAGAAGGGCGACTTTTTCGCTAGTGGAAACACTATCAAGTTCTTTCTTGATTTTGTGATTGTTCTTAATTTTGACCTTTTCAATTTTATCAACAAATAATTCTTGTTGACCACTAAAAGAGGCTGATAATTGTGTGGCTAATTTTAGGAGGCCTTTGAGTGAAAGGTCATTAGTGTAACCATAGACACTTTGGAGTTTTTTTAGAATGCGAACACCCGCACCATAGCTAATTCCAGAACTTGGTGGTTGAGTTTTGCCTGAGTCAACTTCAATATTATTATTATAAGTTTCTTCAAGAAAAATTTCGGCAAAATCGCCACCAGTTGCTAGAGCCGCATTAAGGACTTGGGCTGCAACTTTTTTACTAATCATATGATAATCTCCTTCTTGTTTTATCTTGTAAATTATATCATAACATAGCTTTTTTTAGCGTAAAAGCGCTTTCTTTAGTATAATGAGAACATGATAAATATAGAACAACTTGAAAAAATCAACGAGCACTTTATTGCTGAAAGAATCCACTTTGATCAAAAGGACTTTGAATACATCCTGAACCGAGGAAAACTATCAACAAGATTCAATGACTTCTTAACGATTGCCTACTATCAACGTAAGAATCTCATTACAAAAGGTTTTATTGGCGTCTGTTACACATATAAAATTGCTTTAAGTGACGGAAAAGAGAAAAATCACCGCACTTTTGCACTGTTTTCACCAAATCGAAATAGTATGATTGATGAGCAATACTATCAGCGTGTTATTAAAAACATTGATAAATTAGCCAAAAAAAGCACAACTTCATATAAGGAGAAGAAATTTTTAAACTATTATTCACTTGTCGATAGCAAACCTAGATATTTTAAAATTGATCCAAAACTTAGTGAGGGAAAAATACTTTATTTACAATACATCGAACTAATTGATGCGCTTAACCCAAATTTCAAACTAGGGTTAAATTTCGTGATTTATGCTCCGCTTATAAGTAAAGAATTAATATATCTGCCTAAAAATTACATTATTGAATAAAAGAAAATACGCAATAACAACTTGCGTCTTTTTAGGGTTCTTTGAAATTAAAGGTGGACAAAAGCAACCATTCCCCACTCTTCTTCATAGATTTGCCAA
>CAYZOC010000027.1:0-13806 GCA_964480275.1 uncultured Staphylococcaceae bacterium
AAATTGATATTCTTTTTGTTTTTTTTAAACCTTGTATTAATTTCTAAAGATGCAATGAAATTTCGCTTATATTGTCATAATCTTTCCAATAACAGATGTTGCCTTCTTATTTGGATATTTTCGTTTCAAATAGCAGTTTTGAGCGTTTAAAAAAATTTGCTTTATACTCTGAGAACATGCCTAATATTCAAATGCGTGAATAAGCTTAACAAGAGTAAAAAAGCCCTTCTCATGGGTGAGAAGAGCATTTCATAATCATATTGGTGACCCGTACGGGATTCGAACCCATGAATGCATGCGTGAAAGGCATGTGAGTTAAGCCACTTCTCCAACGGGCCAAATGGCGCCTAGTGCAGGATTTGAACCTGCAACCGATCGGTTAACAGCCGATTGCTCTACCGTTGAGCTAACTAGGCAGCATCGCGATTAGGCAAGATTAAAGATAACATATAATCTTTTAGCGTGCAATACCAAAACTTACTTTTTGTTAACTTTTTCTTGAATGTTAGCAACAACCTCACCGACGGTTTCAAAACCTAACATTTCATCATTTGTAAACTCAATATTAAAGCTAGTTTCAAGCTCCATCATGATCTCTACTAAATCAAGACTATCTAGACCTTGTTCTCTTAATTTAATTTCAGGATCAATGTTATCAATTTTTAGTGATTTTTTTAAAATTTCTTCGACTTTATTTACAACCGCATCCATAATTAATTTCCTCTTTTCTCGAGTATTATAACAAGATTTTTAATCTTTGACAAAAGAAAAAAGCAAGACTAACATTGTTGTTCTTACTTCTTCCCGTAAATTGATAGTTTTTGTGGATTTATCCTACCACTTCTGTTGTCATTGTTTGACCCATTGCGCCATTAGCGGTAAGGTTTAAATTATTTAATGCATCATTAAATATTCCTGAAAATGCCGTTATCAATAACCCAAAGGTTAATAAGACAAGCATAATCCCAAGGATTTGGCCCTTTAATTCACCCATGATACTCCTTTCTAGTAGTAACCAATTATGTAACTACGTTTTGCTATGAGAGTAATATCCTCACTACTAATAAATAAGGGAGTAAAATCAAGTTCAAGTACAAAAGTTTGTGTTTGGCCAATTTGGGGATTACTACACGCGCTTAAACACACGAGACGATATCCCATACTTTCGGCCTCATCAACGTGAGTATAATTGATTCCACGGTTACTTGTCCTTATTGCAAGTGTCGAAGCAAATGCTTCAAGACCCGCAGTAGCGGTTTGTAACATATATAGGTCAAAACTAAATAGGAGTCCGGGGATAAGTAGCATTATTCCTAATACATGAGAAAATAGGTTAGACATATAAAAAACTTCCTAAAATTGAAATAACTCCAGCCATAATAAGTATGACCAATAATCCAGTCCCAAGCAGCGGCATTTGTCCTAAATTCTCATGTTTTTTATTAATATCATGATACTTTTTTTCACTATTTAATTCATTCAACCGATCAAACAAATAATTAAATTCAAAGAGGACATTTGTGTCACCACCATTGATCATAAGTTGGTAGATATTAATTAATATATGTTTGATAAGTGGTTCTCTAAATCTTGCCGCCAGTTCTAAAAATGGTGTCACAGTCAAGTTTGATTTGATGCTTGCCGATAAATTTAATAACTCCTGAGTTAGGGCTCCCCGTGTATTATGGGCTGTCTTTTCTAGTGCCCGATATATGTTAGTGTTACCATTAAGTCCCATACGAAAAATACTAAAGGTCGCTATAAATTCTTTTACTTCTAATACTCGTTTAGAATTTGGTCTATCCTTGCTTTGTTCATAACTTTTTTTGGCAATATTTAAGGAAAGAACAATACTTATTAAAGCAACAACAAAAAATAATAATATTCCCTGGGCAAAAAAGGTATTGGCCAATAAATTTATATACATATCACTTATTGCAAACCTGAGCATTACTATAATTAAGTACACAAACAACCAAGCAATAGTGAGTTCAATAAACTTAACGATGTTCAGTCGCTTGATCCTAATCAAAAAACTTCGCTCTTCAGCAATCTCCTTTAGTAAAATGCTACTTGAAGAAATAATATTCCCGCCCTCTAACAAATAAGTCGAAACAATATCTAAAAATGCTTGGTAAAGCGGACTATTAAAGTAACTATCTAAGTATTCGAGTTTAGCAAAACCTTCGCCATCTGTGAAACTATCAAGTTCCCCTCTAATTTTTTTATCACTTATTTCATAAACACTATTTAGCGCATTAATTACTGTCTTGTGGATACTTAGTGCGAGGACAAATTGTTCGACAAAATCTAGCATTAATAGCGTCTTTTTATGACTTTTGTTACTTTGTGCCCGAATGATGATACTATACATTCCAAATAACACAAAAATTGCTATCACTAATAAAATATATGTATAGTCACTAAATGTAACAACTGCTAAGACTCCACCAATAAAAATAAATATCATCATTGAAAGTAATGGTTGGTAGTTTTTTGGGGATTTAACTTTTTTTCTCATTGTATAAATAAATACTCCTTGCTTCATTTTCTAAATAATATGTGATGTTCCTTATTTTTCTTTCGATTCCACTCTTTGTTACTGTTTTTGTCAAAAATACAATCGAGGGAAATAAGGCTGCTAAACGTTGTTCACTAAGACCAAAACTATAGTCGGTCATCGCAAGCATTCGTTGATATACAAGTTTTTCACTTTCACTATGAAGAGTAATAATACTAGGATGGCCACTGAGACTTGCATTATATATGTCAATAATTTCTTTGCCGCGGGCCTCAGCTATCACTAAATAGTCTGGATTAAATCTTAGGGCAACTTTTATTAGTGATGAAAGATTATTTTCCTTACTATTATTATCGTAACGCCATAACGTTACATCTAAATGCGGGTGAAGTGATTTAACAATTGCTAGTTCTATCCCTTGATCAATAATTAACACCCTTGTGTCTTTTGCTAGTAAGCCAAGCAAATATTTTTGCACTTCAGTCTTACCAACACTTGTCTGCCCTGCAATTACAATCGATTGTTTTTTTAAGAGTAGCGAATGGAAAACACTAGTTATTTCATCATTGACGGTTTTTTTATTTACAAGAAGATTTTTATCACTACTAGCCACTCTTAGTGCAAATGTAACAACGGCCTCGCTTTCATTACGGCCCACTAGAGGGTGAACAGCACTTAAGCGATACTTATCGAATACCACATCTAGTATTGGATTTTGATAGGTAAAAAGCTGATTTGTTAAATTGGCAATTTGTCGCATTAGATTAAGTGCTTCGACTTTGTCCATTTGCTTGTATGCTCTCCGGCCTTGTAAACTCGAATAATAATAAATCATCGTTCCATTAAAACTAAGATCAGTAACAGCACTATCAAGTAAGAGGGCACCAAATACACTACTTTTCAATAGTTCAACTACTTCATGCATATGCTTTCGTCAAACTTATTGAAAGTTGGTCCTCATAAATGTAATTAAAAACGATCGGGGCGCTAAAATATATCGTTAGTCTTCTTGCTTTTTCATCTTGTTCAGCGACATTTTCACTATCATTGAAATAAGTTATCGTATAGTCAAAGCTATAGAGTGAATTGATGTTATTGACATAGTAATTTCCAATAAGTTGATCGGTTTTTACGCGATTAAAGTATGGCGTTTTATCGGTATCATCGATGTTTACCCCTGTTAAAATCACTGTTTTCGGCATTACTAGAAATACATTGCGAAAATGATTGAGACGGTGAGAAAAGTTAAACATCACTGTTGTAAAAATAAGCGTGAGGATTGAAAGGAAAGATAATTTCATCGTTACTTCCATTCGTAGTCAATTTGATAAGTTCCATTACTAGCAATAAACTCCCGTTCGAACAGTAAAGTAAAAATATATTTTATATTTGTTTTAATCATAGAAAACTCATCGATTTCTAAAGTTATCGGAAAATACTCAAGATCTTCAAGGCGATATTTGGGAAAATATATCGTGTCGGTTAAGCGATAGCCAACCTCCTTAGTAAGAGAAATTATGTGTGTTTCATCGTCGACATAAAGAGGATCACGAAGTCTATATGCTAAGTTATTACCATTTTTTTCGATTAATAGTTCGAGATAGGGTTCCCCCTGTCCATTTAATGGCAAGCGCGGAAATAAGCTATTCATTTGACTAAATACTAGACGAGCACCACGATAAATTAGCTCGCCACCACTATATGAACTCGTAAAACGATTTAAATCTAGATATAAATCATCTTGATATTCAGTTACAGCTAAAAATGAAGCATCATCCATTAAATAGTTTTTAATTGTTAATATATTATTTAGATAGTCTACGCCTTGATAAGAATCAAACAAAAGTGAACTACCCGGAAGATGGACCTCGCTTCGATAGTTAGCGCCAAGAGCAAAACTTAGACTTTTTTTACTTGTTCCACTAGTTGCGCTAAGGACAAAGTAGTTTAGTCCAGTATTCGCGACCCAGGCATCTACCACGACATCAAATGTGTCTCTTTGTGCCAGTGAAACTTCTAGCGTCGCCGAGGCAAGCGTGTGTTGATAGTATGTTCGATTAGAAATCGCCAAACTAACATCGACTTTTCTTGGAAAGAAACTTTGCGATGCAATATTAAAAATAAGTCGATTACTATTATTGACTCGTAGGGGATAGAAATGAAACTCACCGAGCATTATTATGTTATCTCCGCTCCCACTAGTAAAACTAGTAATGAAAGGTAGTAAAATAAGTAGTGGTAATAATTGATACTTTTTCATCTATTTATAAATAGGTGAGAATTTTATCAAGTTGAAATGCAATTTGTTGATGAAACAAATGCAAATCTAAGATACAATAGACTTTGGTAATACTTTATGATTATTCTTGTAGGTGCAAGTGCAAGCGGCAAAACAGAAGTCGCAAAGATGTTAGGAAAACTCTTTCAAATGAAAAAAGTTATCACCCATACAACCCGATCAATGCGTGAAGGAGAAAAAGATGGGGTCGATTATTACTTTGTTTCTAAAGAGGAATTTTTAACATTGAAAAAAATGAACTTTTTCGTTGAGACAACTGAGTACAATGATAATTTTTATGGTACAAGTCACAAAGAACTAGCCGACAATAAAGTGTTAATCGTTGATCCAAATGGTTTAAGAAGTTTTACAAGACTCAAAGATCCCCGAGTTGTTAGTTTCTTTATGTTTGCGACCAAAGAGACGAGACGGATTCGGATGCTAAAGCGTGGTGACCGCATTGAAGATGCAATTAAACGAATTGCAACTGATGACCAAAAATTTAACGAGACTGCCAAAGAAACGTGTGACTTCTTAATTGACAGTGAAAAACAATCGATAAAAAAAGTAGCCCTCGAGGTCTACGAATTATACGCTAGTAAATTAAGCTTAATGTAAAAATCACCATCTAAGGTGATTTTTTTATTCTTCTTCAATAATCTTTTTTACTTCAACTTTTTCAACTGTAAACTCATCGGCCTCTGTAATAATAATCTCATGGTCTTCATACATAAATTTGTCACCTTTTTTAGCAAAGCGATCAAGTTTATCCAAACACCAACCACCCACTGTGTCATAGTCAGTTTCTTCATCTTCTTCAAGTTCTAGTAACTCAAAGAAATCATCAAGATTCAAGCCACCATCAATGATAAAGTGTCCGTCACCTAATTGAATGTATGGTTCATTGACTTCGTCACTTTCATCCCATATTTCGCCAATAATTTCTTCGATAATATCTTCCATTGTTATGATACCTTCAGTACCACCATATTCGTCGATAACAATTGCGATATGATTTTTAGTTGCTTTAAATTCTTTAAGCAGGGTTGAAATCTGCTTGCTATGATGGACAAACATCGCCGGTTGAATTAATTCTTTAACTTTGATTCTTTTTTTACTAAGAATAAGTTTTAATAATAGTTTTGTTTGTAAGATACCAATTACGTTATCAATTGTATCCTCATAAACCGGCACGCGTGAATACTTGAATATATCACTTTCTTTCATTAACTCTTGAATATCATCATCGATGTCATAGGCAAAAACATCAACACGAGGAGTCATAATTTCATAAGCCTCAGTCTCGGTAAATTCTATTGCCGATTTTAATAGTTCACTAGTTTTTTCATCAATCGCGCCACTTTCCTCGATTTCATTAACCATTTCCGTGAGTTCATCATCGCTATACTGGCCCCGATTGCTATTCAACCCACGTTTCTTTGCAAAAATTGATAATACTTTCATCATCAACGAAAGGAATTTATCCATAATGTAATTGATCGGTAAGAATAGATACTTAAAAAATAACATCGGATAGATAAAAATATAGCTTAGACGATAGTTAAATTTTAAGCATAATGTCTTGGGAATGATTTCACAAAATACCAAAATCACAACAAACACAATTAAAACAGCAACACTTGTCGCCTCAGTTTGGGTGACGGAAGGACTTTGTTTTGCAATATCAATTGCAATAAGGGTCGCAATCGAAGTAATAGCTGGATTTACAAGTGCATTACCTAGTAGAAGGGTTGAAAGTGTTTTGTTAAAATTGGTCGCCATCAAATAAACTTGACGACTTAGTTTTTTTCCTTCTTTCATGTCTTTTTCTAAGCGCAATTTATTAACAGTAACGTAGACATTTTCAACACCACTAAAAAAGAATGATAATACTAGCAAAACCCCTAGCATAATATAAAGTAATTCTTGTGGCATAAACTAGTTACCCGCCTTTTTTAAACGACTGAGTGGCTCCGCTATTTGGCCGACAAGTTCTTCAAGAACGTCTTCCATCGTCACCATGCCGATTAAAATATTTTTGTCATCCCGGACAAAAGCGATGTGCGTATTATTAGAGCGAAAACCATCAATAATCTGACCAAGATTTGCTTTGTGGGAGGCATAATATGGTTTATTTAAAATCCGTTTGATATTTAAATTTTGGTTTTTCACATAGGCCTTGATATATTCACGTACGACAATAACTCCAACAATATTATCAATTTTATCCTTATAAACCGGAATTCTTGAATATTTTGTCTTTAGTAAAAACTCATTAAGTTTTTTATTCGTAAGTTTTGATATATCGAGGGCAACAATATTATGACGAGGTGTTAAAACATCTCTAACAACAGTATCACCGAATTCTAATGATGAAAGTATGATTTCACTTGCCTCAGAATCAAGTTCGCCTTTTTCTTCAATTGATTCAATGACGTTTGAAAAATCTTGTTCAGTAATTAATGTGTCTTCCTTAAATTTAAAAATTTTCTTTAACAAAAGATTCAAGCCATAAAAAATTATTGTAAAAGGAAATAAAAGAACAATTAAGACACTAGCTAAATAAGAGTTGATCATCGCGATATTTTCAGGAAAAGCATGGGCAATAGTTTTAGGAATTGAGTCACAAAGAATAAAAATAACAGCGGCGACAACAAGTGCGGATATAAATGATCCAGATTGACCTAGACCCAGCGTTTCCACAAATAAAATTGTCGCTAAAGAGGCCATTATCGTTTGTAATAGTGCATTTAAAACTAAAATAGTGACAATCGTATTGTCAGTGTATTTAGTAACCCAAAGTGCAAGTTTTGCACTCTTGTTATTATTTTCAGCTTTGACTTTTAATCGAATGCGATCGGCAGTCGTAAATGCCGTTTCACTCGAGCCAAAAAAGGCGCCAAGTAATATCAATATAATTACAAAGATAATTCGCGTTATAGGCTCGTCAGGCATAGATGCCAACCACACTCCCTTTTCGTCCGTATGACTAATTAAAATGATAGCAACAAATTGTGTTTTTGTAAATACATAGATACTTCCTAACTATAAATAAAAACCCCTCATTCTCATTTTAGAATTTGGGGTTTTCGTAAATGCATTCAATTTTACACTATATAATAATGATTAATCGCGTTTTTCAAATCCGTTAGTCAACATTACATCATCAACTAATTCTTTGGCTCGTTTTAGCGAAAGATCACTCTTAAGATACATAAATGCTGGGACTTCTTCATACATTTTAATCCCACTTGCATCCTTCAAGGGGTAAGTCGTATTTGCATAACTTTGCATATCAAGTCTAAAGTAAACTTTAAATCCTGAGTTACCTGAATTCGTGATTTTAAAATACATCACTCTTTTGGCTCTGAATGAATCGCCAGAGCTTGATAGGCGTGATTTAACATCATATTTTAGTATATAGTCTTTTAACTCTTGATATTTGTCGAGCAATTCTTGTTCAAAATTTGCAATCCGGTCGACAAATGGAATTCTTTCAAAATCAATTTCTTTCTTATCTACATTGTCTTCGACATCAGCAACAGGCTCAACTGTTTCTTGGACAATTTCTTCTTTTACTGGCACGGTTTTAGCTTTTTCTTGAACAGGAGGTTTTGCCTCTTTTACTGGTTCTTCTTTAACTACTTGTTTCGTAATCACCTCTTTAACGACAACTTTCTCGAGGTGCTTGAGTTCTTCTTTGATAATCATTCTTATTTCATGCTCAGTTAAAACTTTTTGCTCGCCTTGATCAGGTGCAACTAAAGCGGTCTCAATAGTTTCTTCCTTGACACTAAATTTAAATAGTCCAAACACCATCAGATGTATACCATAGGCGAGAATATATAGACTTGTGGCAACGATATAAAAGACGATAAATCTGGTGGCCTCAACTTGATAGAGTGTTTGTAGGGCAACGCGAAAACTAACAACAATTAGCGTTAGTGCAATCGTAAATAGGAAAATAAAAGGTTGTAAATAATCAATCGCTTTGCTCTTAGCCTTAATTAATTTTATGATCCAAACTAAAGCTATAATTAAACTAATGAGAATAATTAGAACAACTACAAGATACCCAACGCTTAAAGATGGGGTAAAAATGTAAAGTAATCGTCTAGTTATGGCTAGACCAACAACAGGAAAATATTGTCCTTCACCTGCCACTGCATAAATCAACAAATGCGTTAGGATAAAGAATAAAATAAGAAACGATGTAAATGTCATTGTTAAAAATGACGTGACTTTTTTAATTAGCATTACTAATCTCCTTCCGTATAGTTTAATTCTACACGCAAAAAAGATTAATTTCTACAAAACTATGGATTTTCGCTAGCTTTTTCGTAAAAGCCGATTAAAAAACTATAACTAACGCTAAATTAGCCTTAAAATCAAATTTTTTTATTTTTATTTATCTTTGTGTTGTAATAATTGTTCATAGACATTTTTAAGTGATTGGCCGACACTTTTTAGTGTGCGTTCTTCAACTAGTTTATATCCTTCACGTTCGATATCACTTGTATCACTATTAATAATTACATCTAATTTTTCCACAAATTGCTTGTTAGTTGTGGCCTTATAACAATTAAGACCATCCTCCAACCAGTCAGCATATACACCAATATCACGAATGAGGACTGGACAGTGTGAGGCTAAAGCTTCCAAAACTACAATGCCCTCAGTTTCTTCATAGGAAGGAAAGAAAAGACATTCGGCATAATGATAAGCACCTTTAATAATTGCATTGTCAATATAACCTGGCATTATGACATTTTTGGGTCGTTTTTTTATCGCTTTTTTTACATCTAAACTTGTTAGATATGATTGAAGGAAACCAAACCAAATAAAGGTGATTTCCGGTCGCATGCTCGCAACGCTAAAGAAGTCTTTGATTCCTTTTCGATTAAAAGGAAACCCGACCCCAATCACAACTTTTTGACCATCAACAATATTAAAATATTGTTTAAAAGCCTGAACTTTTGATTGGTCGAAACTATATTCATTAGCATCGATACCATTTGAAACATGAATGACTTTGGTTCCAAGTTTATAGTTATCAATGAGTTTTTTCGAGTATTCCGTTGGTGTAATAATAAAATCAGCATGACGATAAAACCACATTAGATTCGGATTAAACCATAGGGCCATTAAGCGCCAAAGTCTAAACGAATGACGAAAGTCTTCAATCGTCGAATGCCCATGAACAATAACAGGGACACCAGTTTTTTTCATCCGTTTGAGTAGACGTCTACTTTTTAAAAAGTAAGTATTAATATGTGCGATATCAAAATTATCTTTTTGCAATAGTGTATGCTCAACACCAACTAGGTCAAGAGCCTGCATCTGATGTCTCAGCGCTCGACCAATCCCGGACTTTTTAATTTTGTCTTGTGACTCAAAGTATAATAAAGTTTTCATACGCTCAATTTACACTAAAGGAGGGGGTTTTTCAATCGGAAAAGGTTTTTAATGCTTAAGAAAATAAAAAGAGCAGATCACTGCTCTAGTTTACTAGTGGTAGTCCGTATGGGGCTCGAACCCATGAATGTATCCTTGAGAGGGATATGAGTTAACCACTTCTCCAACGGACCGTAACTATATTTAACGCTAATTAGCCTAATTTAGCAAGAATAAAATCAATTCGATGATTAACTTCTTGTTGGCCCATTATTTCAATTACATCATGAAGATTAGGGCTCTTTTTTGAACCTGTAAGCGTAATACGAAGGATTTCAGCAACATCTGCAACCGTACCATGAAAGTTTTCTGGCGCCTGTTTGAACTCTTTTTTTGAAAGAGCAAACGAGTTTTTCTCGGCCACCTTTTTGATACTTTCAAACCAGTTTTCGTTATCTACTCCATAAGCAATATCTTCTTTTAGTGTTTGTAATACTTGAGTAATAACTTGTTGGCTCAATCTCTCATTAAAAGCCTCGTTTTTTGACTGCTCGAACATTTGCAAATAGAAATCTTCATAAAAGAAGGAGATCGATGGCCATACCTGCGCTAAAAACATATAGTCTTTACGCGGATTTTCTTTTTCCCGTTCAATATTCATTATTTTGGCAAATTTAAGCTCATCCAACTTGAGTGTTTGAATAATTTTCTCATCATTATCATAATCTTCAAGATAGTCAATTACACGTTTTGCCATTTCTTCAGCACTTAAAGTCGCAAAAAATTCACGAGCAAAGAAATTAACCTTTTCTAAGTCAAAAAGGGCACCATCAAGCGACATTTTTGCAAAATTAAATGAAAATTGATCAAGACTATTATTTTTATTGTCGATCCACCACTCCTCAAAATTAGAGTTAGCGATACTTAAAAGATAAGTTAAAAGCGCTTCTGGTGGATAGCCTAATTCAAGAAAATAACTAACAGCAGCCTCAGGGTCTTTACGTTTACTCAACTTACGCTTATTCCCATTCTCTAATTTATTTATAACTGGGAGATGAGCGTATTTTGGCAGTTCCCACCCAAGGGCATTAAACATTTGTACATGAAGCGGAAGACTACTTATCCACTCTTCACCACGACTAACAATTGTTGTCCGCATAAAATGATCATCAACAACATGAGCAAAATGATATGTAGGGAGCCCGTCGCTTTTTAAAATCACAATATGTTGAGAATTTTCACTTAAGGTCAACTCACCACGAACTAGATCTGACACTGTAATCATATTGTTATGATTGCCACTACTTCTAAAGCGAATGACATATGATTCACCATTTTTAATTCGTAAAATCATTTCATCAATGCTTAAATGACTACAAGTAGCGTAATGACTATAATATCCAGTTAATTCTTTGTTTGCCTCTTGGAGCGCACGCATTTCACCTAATTTCTCACTACTACAAAAACAGGGATATGCAAGGTTTTCTTGAATCATCTTCTTGATTACTATTTTGTATATATCTGCACGTTTTGACTGAGAGTATGGACCATAGTCACCTTGTTCGCGCTCACCTAAATAACCCTCATTTGGAACGACAGAGAATTTTGCTAACTGCTTGAGAAGTTCAACACCTGTGCCACTTACTTCACGTTTTTGATCAGTGTCTTCCAGGCGAATAAAAAATACACCCCTAGTTTGTCGAGCGACCTTTTGACCAATAAATGCGGTAAATAGTGAACCAGTATGAAGAAAACCAGTTGGTGAAGGAGCAAACCTTAGCACTTCGGCCTCATCAGTTAAATTTCTTTTGGGAAAACGAAGTTCTAAATCTTCAACTGTTGTTTTAATATCTGGGAAAATTAAATCTGCAAGTACTTGATAACTCATATAAACACCTCGCTTAATAATATATCATAGATTTATAAACTTTTTTATTTTCTTCGACAAATAATATTGCATTATTTAAAATTGTTTGCTATATTTATTCATGCAACTGCAGGTGTAGTTCAATGGTAGAACACTACCTTGCCAAGGTAGATACGCGGGTTCGATTCCCGTCACCTGCTCCATGAAAAAAAATTTAGACTCCGTCATCAAATGGCGGGGTTTTTATTATATAGTTTTAATGGCAATGTTCATAAGGTGCAAGTGGCTGCTTTTTTGTTAACAAAAATCGAAACTATGGTAAAATAGTTAGAGAATAATTATGAACAAGAAATTTTTAACAATCGTTCCGCTTCTAAGCATAGTTGTTGGCTGTGGTGAAATCTCCAACACAAATGATGGCCCTCGTAGTGACGAGCTTATTTCTAGTGCCCTCAATGAAGTTAACTTTATCAATTATGTTGTTCAGGCCAAGCATCATAGTGAAGAATTAGGTGATTTTTATACCGTTGCCACGATTACACCAGTTGATCTATCATTTAAGACGAAAAAAAGTCAATTACTATATACAACCGAACATAGTTATTACTATTTTGACAAAGTCGAAGAAAGTTATGACGTTTATTATAAAAATAAGTTAACGAATAATAAGTCATACCTAGGTAACTCCTATTTTGGACGGTTCAATCGTAACGACGTAATTGAAGGTATTCCTAATAGTGAAGATATATTTTCGCACTACAATGTTTTTAATATCAATAGCCTTGAGGCAGAAGATTTTACTTATAATAAAAATTTGAATGGTTGGTATATCCTTAATGAAGATTCATATAGTGATACAATTTCTAATTTTTTCAACCTTGATAGTAGTCATTCAATTATGAGATTCAATCTACAAGTGAGTAAAAACCGTATTAATAGCATTGATTATGAAATAAAAGATGGTGACGATCAAACAATTAAAAATGAGTTATTTTATACCTACCCTGTTGATTATCTCCAAGAATCACAGTTTTCTTTAATCAATGCCGTTAGTGTAGAAAAGCTTGAGGCATCGCTAGAATTAACTGTCGATACAAGTAGTGAGCAATCATCGACAAGCGAAGCAGCAACTAGTTCTGAACAAGCATTAAGTAGTGAAGATAGTACTTCTTTGATAGAGACAACAAGTGAAGATACTCTAACAAGTGAAGTAGAAACAAGTTCAGAAGACATATCCACCAGTCAACCACCAACAACTTCTGAGGATTTAACAACTAGTACGCCACCGATAACCTCAGAAGAAAATAATACCAGCGAAGATGATATAACTTATGTCGACCGCCTTAACTTCTCAATTTATGATGACGCTAGTATCTTTGCAAATAACCGTTATACAATCCAATCAATTCAATTATTTGAAAACTATGACTATGCTGCGATTAATAACACCGCTATAGCGACACTAGAGCAGGGTCAAGAAGAAAATGTGCGTGAACGTAGTATCACACTCAATCGTCGTCTAAAAAGAGGCTCGCGCTACCTTTTAAGAATTAATCTTGCCTCAACTCCAAATGGACAAAGCGAAGATTATTACGATTATTCTTTTATCTATTAATATAAGATAAATTAAGTTCGGCCTCTTGAAATAAACAAGGGGCTTTTTATATTAAAATAAAAACTGCGGTTGTTTAAAATTAAAGGTGGACAAAAGCAACCATTCCCCACTCTTCTTCATAGATTTGCCAA
>CAYZOC010000028.1:0-13465 GCA_964480275.1 uncultured Staphylococcaceae bacterium
TTTGGGGGTCTTTTCGCTTTTTCCACGATTTTCCACGTTCTATTTAATTGAGCCTATCAAACCTGACGTTTCAATATGGTGCCTCCGGCCGGACTCGAACCGGCACAGCATCACTACTAATGGATTTTGAGTCCATCGCGTCTACCAATTCCACCACGGAGGCATAATGGCGCGCTTGACACGATTCGAACGTGCGACCCCAACCTTCGGAGGGTTGTACTCTATCCAACTGAGCTACAAGCGCATGGGTTTATCATACCGATTTTTTACTTAAAAGTAAATAAATAGCGGGCCCTTTTATATTAATATAAGTTCTAACTTATTCTAAGTAATTTTTTAGAATATTTACTAGACTCTCTAAACCAAGTTTATCAGTCTCATCAAAGGCACTATAGCGGTAGGAATCAACATCTAAAACACCGATTACTTGATCTTTTCTATTTAAAAGGGGAACAACGATTTCACTATTAGTGCCACTATCACAGGCGATGTGCCCGTCAAAGACATGAACATCTTTTACAACTTGTGTCGTTTTTGAAGAAAAGCAAGTGCCACAGACACCCTTAGTGAATTCAATTTTTTCACAGGCCACCCGACCTTGAAAAGGACCGAGGTATAAATATTCTTTATTACTCAAATAAAAACCAACCCATGAATAATAGGAAAACTTCTCTTTTAAAAGCGCACTTACATTAGCAAGAATACTAACTTCCACTAAATTTGCATCTAGTAAGCCTTCGAGCATTGTTAGTGTTTCTTGATAGAGTGCCTTCTTATCAACCTTTTTATGTCGAGCTTCAATTTGATGAAGATTAATATGACAGTATCCATCAGGATTCTTGGCTAGATAATCTTGATGATAATCTTCAGCAAGATAAAAGTTATCAAGTGGGACGACTTCGATCGCTATTTGTTGTTGATAGTCTTTTTGTAATTGTTCAATCATAATACGAGCAATATCTTTTTGCTCTTCGTTTTGATAGTAGATGCCACTACGATATTGATGACCATAGTCGCCTCCTTGATGATCAATTGCCGTCACATCAATAATCTTGAATAAATAGCTAAAGATTAATTCAAGTGAAACAACACTATCATCATAAGTAATTTCTACGGCTTCCACCGCTGTTGTTAAGTGTTTTTTTACTTCCATGTAGCTTGGACGTTTGATATTTGAATTAGCGTAACCACTAACGACATCAAGTACCCCATCCATTTGGCGATAGAATGCTTCAGTTCCCCAAAAGCATCCCCCGGCTAAAACTATTTTATCAATCATATTACCTCATTACTACGCGGGCACTAAAGGCGAGCGTGTTGTTACTTGTCCCAGTGATGGTTATTACATTATCTTCGACCAATTTTCTTACACTAATTGTCTCATTTAGTTTTACTTCACTATGGTAGTAGAGCATAAACTCCTCGATACTATTTTTTCGTTTTGGTCTGATAGAATTATATACTAATTCAGCATATCTAGTGTTATTAAAGTGCTCATTATGATCAATCTCACTAGCTAAAACACGGTGTTCAAATATTGGTGCTATGCTCTCATCAATAGCTAGTATACTTGGGAAATCTTCTTTGAAGGGATTAGAGTTAGCAAAACTAGTAAGCGGATAGTTATACCGGCTAGATGGTGCCATTTTTCTAGTCTTACTATCAACCAGTAACCAGCGAGATCGAGCGCTAGCTAATAGCTCACCGTTTTGATCAAGAAGTTGATAGATACGGTCAAAATAAAATCTCGTCGGCACTAAAGGCCATGTTTTAACAATCAAATCTTCGCCAAAGGGAATTTCTTTGATAACCTTAACGTGATTACGAGCAATCACCCAGATTAAATCTTGCTTTTTCATATCAAGAAATCCTGCCTTTAATAAATAGGCATGACGACCGGCTATATCTTGAAAAAGATCAAGCATTCCTGTGAGGCTTAGATCATCAAAGCGGTCCAAGTAATTGGTCGTAATCGTGTAGGTTTTTTGATAGCTTGCAAGTTGATTCATCATTTTTCTTTCTAAAAAAGCGGGGCAAAGAGGCGAAATAGATAGCCAAGGATAATCCGCCGCTTTTTAATTTTCTTTAGTTCGACTTCATCAATAAGATAACTTTTTTTATAAGCTTTAACTAGATCTTTTCTAATCGCGAGGGCGACCTGCTTATCATAGGAAAAAATAGCGTTTTCATAACTTAGATAAAAACTTCGATAATCAAGGTTAATCGAGCCGATACTAAAGACACAATCATCGCTAACAAATATTTTGGCATGATTAAAGCCAGGAAGATATTCATAAATTTTAATGCCCGCGTTAATAAAGGTCTTATAGTAACTTTTAGCGACAAAGTTAGGGATTTTTTTATCAGGAATACTTGGCACCAAAATTCTTACATCCACTCCGCGTTTACCCGCATAGACGAGAGCTTTAATAAACTCACTATCAAGGACAAGATAGGGACTAGAGATATAAACATAGTCGGTGGCCTTATTTATAATTTCTAGATAGACATTATAGCCCGTGTTTTCATCATCACTAGGATTATCACTATAGGGAATAACATAGTTATCGACGGCAAACTTTTGATTGCTCGTTACAAGGTATTTAGACTTATCAAGACTTTTTTTACCACCATGGTCCCACATTGCAAGAAAGGAGAGTGTCATCGAATTAACACTATCACCTTCCACCTTAAGCATCGCATCTTTCCAATAGCCAAAGCGCGTAATGCGGTTGACATATTCATCAGCAAGATTGACGCCACCAACATAGCCAATCCGCCCATCAATAATAATTGATTTACGGTGACTACGATAACTTTCCCGATGGAAAAATGGCGTCTTCTGCGGGGAAAATACCCGGGTTTCAATTCCCACTCGTCCTAAGCGCTTAGGATAAAAGAAGGGAAGCGAGAGCATCGCATTAAAGCCATCATATAAAAACTTTATTTCAACACCTTCTTTAGCCTTGGTTCGTAATATTTCTAATATTTCCTGGAGGAGACTTCCTTGTTTGACAATAAAAAACTCTAAGAAGATAAAGTGCTCAGCCTTTTTTAAATCATTAATAAAGTCACGAAGACTAGCTTCTCCTGATTCATAGTAAGTCAGGGGATTATTTTTAAAAGTTGGCGCGGCTGCACTTAATGAAAGATAAGCGGCCACTCCTGAGTAGCGACTATCTTCGCGTTCGAGATCTTTAATGTTTCTTTGATTAAAGGTTTGTAATTGTACTATATCTTCTTCTTGTCTTCTGATCCTTCGACGCATGCGGTGAGGAAAGGGGTCAAGACTAATTGCTAAATATATTGCCGCTCCTAGAAGCGGAAAAATAGTAATAAGAATCAACCACGTAATCTTATAAGGAGTCTGACTTTTTCTAACCATCATCACCAAAAGCGCAACTAGACGTAAAACAAAATCAAGCCAGTAGTAGATGGCATAGTAGTGAGCAAATTCAACGGCAAAGAAAATGATGAGGGCAACCTGGGCTAAAAATAGCAAAGAGAAAAGGGTCGCTCGCGAGAAGATGCGACTAACAATTCCTCTTCTTTTTATATTCAAATTAATATTTTTACTCATAGTACTATAGTCTCATTTTAATCACCAACAAGGATAAAGACAATTAGCGGAGCTTTTGCTCGTCTTTCTTTTTCTTATGACTAACTAGATAGTAAGTGGTTAAAGAAAGGGTTGTTAGCCCCGCGATTGCTAGATAAAAGTAGGGTGAATACACAAGCTTATAGACACCGGCCATCAAATCACCAGCGCTGATTGTTTGCTGGTGGAGCCCAATGACATCGCTTGCCGTAACAAAGTAGGGATTAGTATCTGTTCCCCACGTATCATATTTATTTTCATCACTCGTCGCCATATCCTTATTAGCTTCTGGATATGTAAAAATATGACCCTCATCATCGATAAAACCAAAGTAATGAATGACAACTATTTTCTCAACCATCTCAAGATCAGCGACTTGCCGTTTGGTTTCAAATACAATAATGTCACCCTCTTCTAAACTATTAACCTTGACACGTTTGACAAGCACGTAGTCATCAACATTTATTGTTGGTTGCATCGACGGACTACTAACACGGTAATAGCCAAGGCCAAACACTTTGATCATCCCATGAGGAACAATTAATGTTAGTAAGATAATAAAGATAAAAAAAGCAAAAAAGCCGGCATAAATAATGCGGGCAATTTTATTAAAACGGTTTATTTTTTTATTAGTAAGACCTAAATTATCCATTTCGCGCCTTAATAACCTTCATCCTGATAAACTCTTCTCGTTCGCGCTCTTCTAGCACTTCGCCAATATACTTGATGTTCGTCTCTAAATCAGGAATCACAACATTTTCTAGGGCATTAGCCCGCTTTTGTGTTCGCCGAATCGCGTTAGCTAAACTATAGACGGCATTATCAATTTCGGCAAGCTTAACAGTTAGATCACGTGCTTTTTGAAACATTTGATAAGCATAGTCAAATTTTGAGTTTGTACTTCTTAAGCCATAGGAAAGACGGTGCTTGGTTGGTTTATGTTCAACCAACGGGAGATCAACGCCCATAACATTACGGTAGGTAATATGAAGACTATTATCAAGGGGGATAGCTTTGGCGATTTCATTAACAATCCCAAGAGTAATATTAGCCTCTTGTAGGGCGAGATACGCTTTAGCGTACGTATCACTAATTTGATCACGAATTTGACTAACTTGGGGCAATAGTAAAAGCATCTCGCGGACGAGAATATTTTTCTTACGATCCATCAATGACTGACCAACAACCGCAAGTTCATGCGATTTTTTTAGCGTCATCAAGTTACCTTTTGTTGGAATTGCCCGTGTGTTCATTATTTACCTCGTGTAATAATTTTGGCCACAAGTGAGGTCGATTTTAAATTAAAACGTTTGCTTGCTTTTTCTTTGTTATAGTACTTTTCAATCAGTTTATCATCAAGATTAGATAGTTCACCTTTAGGCAGGACACTAATTAAATCCCACCCGAGGTTGAGCGAGAATAAAATATCACGATTTTGATCTTTTTGATCAAGGAAAAATTGTTCAAAGAGATTACCAAATAATAGATAGTTTTGATCAAGCTCATTGAGTTCATCTTCACCAATAACCGCGGCAAGTGAACGAGTATCTTGAACTTTTGCATAACTAGCAAACAGTTGATTGGCTAACGCCTGATGGTCATCCCGCGTATATTTAGCGCCAATTCCATCTTTCATTAACCTAGATAGTGAAGGAAGAATACTAACTGGGGCAAACACGCCTTTTTGATGGAGTTCACGGTCAAGGACAATTTGTCCTTCGGTAATATAACCAGTCAAATCAGGGACAGGATGGGTAATATCATCATTAGGCATTGTTAAAATTGGAATTTGTGTGACCGAACCTTTACGGCCGATGACCATGCCTGCACGTTCATAGAGACTAGCTAGTTCACTATATAAATAACCAGGGTATCCCTTACGTCCAGGAATTTCACCCATTGAAGACGAGAATTCACGAAGCGCTTCGCAGTACGCTGTCATATCAGTTAGGACTACAAGCACGTTATAATCTTTTTCATAGGCTAAATATTCTGCGGTGGTTAGCGCCGCCCGTGGTGTAAGTAAACGTTCAATAATCGGATCATTAGCTAGATTAGTAAACATCACGACGCGGTCCATGACATGAGCATCTTCAAAAGCTGTTTGGAAGTAATGGGCAACGTCATGCTTGACCCCCATCGCAGCAAAGACAACACAAAACTTTTCATTTTTATTATCCGCAACTTTAGCTTGGCGGACAATTTGCACGGCTAGTTCATTGTGGGGAAGTCCAGTCCCGGTAAAAATCGGTAGTTTTTGTCCACGAATAAGTGTTGTTAAAACATCAATTGAGGAGATACCTGTTTGAATATAGTTACGCGGGTAAACACGGGTGACCGGATTAAGTGGTTCACCATTAACATCTTTACGAATACTAGCAAAAACCGGACCTAAACCATCAATTGCCTGGCCGGCCCCATTAAACACCCGCCCTAATACTTCTTTTGAAAGCGAGATTTCTAGTGGCTTACCAAGAAATTCAACCTTGACTTGATTGAGGCCAATCGCCTGCGTACCTTCAAATACTTGAATTGCGACTTTATCGCCTTCAATTTCAATTACGCGGCCATGGCGAATTTCACCATTAGCAAGTCGTAGTTCAACTACTTCTTCATACCCAACACCACTAACGCCTTCTAAAAAGACGAGTGGTCCACTTATTGCGGAGAGGCCAATATATTGTAGTGCCATATTTCCTCCTACTCGATACTAGCAATCACATCAAAGATTTTATCTTTTAATGCGACAAAGCTAGCCTCGTCATCATTATTAATCGTATATTTCATCTTGACCAATTCATCAAATATTCCTATTTTTAATACAAGCGATAAGGCCTTACCCTTGCTAATAAAACGCATCGTTTCATCATAGAGGAAAAGAATAGTTTCAATCATTGCTTGTTGTTTACTAAGGGGAACGTATGTATCTTGATCATGGAATGCACTTTGTTGTAAAAAGCCTTGGCGAATGACGCGGCCAATTTCTAGGATGAGTTTTTGATCATCAGGCAACACATCACTACCGACTAGTCGAACGATTTCCATCAGCTTATCTTCTTGCGCTAAAAGGGTTCTAATCCGTGTCCGCTCCTTGAGGAAGCGTGGCGAAATATTATTGTTATACCACGGGGCTAGATCACTTAAATATTCACTATAACTCAAGTGCCAATTAACTGCCGGATAGTGCCTTTGATAGGCTAAATTTTTATCAAGCGCCCAGAAACAGCGCACAAAACGTTTGGTATTTTGCGTGACTGGTTCAGAAAAATCGGCCCCTTGGGGACTAACCGCGCCAATAATACTAACGGAACCCTGGGTCTCATTAAGATTTAAAACCAAGCCCGCTCGTTCATAAAATTGGGCAATCCGGGAAGGAAGATAGGCGGGAAAGCCTTCTTCTGCTGGCATTTCTTCCAGCCGCCCACTAATTTCTCGAAGAGCTTCGGCCCATCTAGAAGTTGAATCAGCCATCAAGGCGACATGGTAACCCATATCACGGTAATATTCGGCAATCGTAATCCCCGTATAAATACTAGCTTCACGAGCAGCGACAGGCATATTGGAGGTATTTGCAATCAGCACCGTCCGCTCCATCAAGGACTTCTTTGTCCGTGGATCAATTAAATCTTGAAACTCTTCTAATACTTGGGTCATCTCATTGCCGCGTTCACCACAGCCCACGTAAACAATAATGTCCGCATCACACCATTTTGCAAGTTGATGCTGCATCATCGTCTTACCAGCGCCAAAGCCACCAGGAATAGCCGCAGCTCCACCTTTAGCTAGTGGGAAGATTGTATCAATGATCCGCTGACCAGTGATAAGCGGTATTTCTAGTGGGAGCCGCTCGATGATGGGCCGGGAAATTTTAATCGGCCATTCTTGAGAAAGTCCCAGTTTATGGACGACATTGTGGTTATCTTTAACCTCAACGATTGTATCTTTTAAAGTATATTTTCCACTAGGTTTAACAAGGGTAACAACACCTTTAACCCCGGGTGGCACCATAATTTTATGAACAATTGCCCCAGTTTCTTTGACTTGCGCAATAATATGACCAGGACCGACTTTATCATCTTTTTCAACAAGCACTTCAAGATCCCAACTTTTTGTCTCATCAAGACTAGCAACTTGACTGCCAGCCCCAATAAAGATGCCTTCTTGCTCACTAATTGCCTTAAGTGGACGTTGAATACCATCAAAAATATTACCAAGAATACCCGGGCCAAGTGTAACACTAACAAGCGATTTGCTACCAACAACTTCATCACCCTTCTTTAATCCGGAGGTTGATTCATATACTTGGATGATTGTTTCAAGTTTGGAAATTGCAATTACTTCCCCCATTAGGCGCTTAGGACCAACATAGACTTTTTCTAACATTGAAAAAGCTTCAGTATCGCGCACTTTGATAACAGGACCATTAATTGCATAAATATAGTTTTTCATCTAGTTTTCCTCCCCCTCACTAAACCACTCAGCATGATCATAAAACCACTTCTTCGCGGCCTCAATCCGACTTTTAAATGATTCATCGATAACATTTTTACCATCCTTGGTATAGGCGATAAATCCACCAATAAGACCATCTTTACTCGTGAGGTTAGGATTATTAATCACATTTGTAATTTGATCATCTTGGCGATCAACTTCGATGAGATTACAGTTATTAAGCTTGTAGCGTTTAATTTTCTTGTCTAACCATTTTTTATACTCACTTGATTCACGAAACTTTAAAAGTTCACCTTCGAGACGGGCGAAAAGAGCATTGAGCAGTTCCCGGCGTTCCCGCATGACTTCTAAGTCTTTTTCTCGTTGAACCGCGGCAAGTTTAAAATGATATTCACGTTCAATTTCTTGGCGTTTAATATCAACAATATTTCCGAGTTCTTCTTTTAGTTCTTGTTCAATTGATACTTGTGCTTCATACTTCAATTCATCAATATCTTTTTGTAGTTGCACGGCAAGTTTTTCAACCTCACCATCAATGATTTTTTTGAAGTATAAATAAAGATCATCTCTATTCTGATAATTCATCTTGGTCCTCTTTCAAATTTACACCGACAGCTTTACTAACGTAAGCATCGATTTTCTCACCAATCTTACTGCCCCCATGGCGATCAGGGATTTCCACAATCAGACTATTGCTATCCCGAAGTTTTAATTCAGAAATAACATCGGGCGCAAGATCAATAAGTTTAGTCGTAATTAAAACGATGGCGATTTTGTTGTCAACGACAACTTCTTCGAGCCGCTTTAAAAAGACATCCCTTTGATGGATTACTTCTCCTTCAATCCCCACTAGACGCATGCCTACTAGGGTATCGACGTTATCACTCAAACAATAAAACTTCTTCACAACTGCCTCACTATGCGATTATTGGAATATTATTAAGAATTAGAATTGAAATAAGAAGACCATAAATCGCGACCCCTTCACCAAGAGCAACGAAAATTAGTGACTTACCTAAGTTTTTAGGGTTTTCAGAAATAGCGCCAATCGCAGCTGGGGCGGCCGCGGCAACAGCAATACCCGCTCCTAGTGCGGAAGCACCAGTGGCAATCGCTGCTCCTATATAACCAAATGCTGCAGCTTGAGCATAAATTTCTCCGGTAATAACACTATCACCAGCAATTTCAGCCCCTAATACATTTGGTGCAACTAGGACCGTTCCGACGATGAGGGCAAAAAACATCCCAATGTGTAGGACAATACGTTTTTTCGCCTTAAGCGCGGTTGTTTGACCCTTAAACACTTTGACAAGTGGTAAAGAGATAAGGGCTAAGCCTAGTAAAACTAGACCAAAGGTAATCCATTCTTTCATTTTAAATACCTCCTTAAAATAGTGGATTAAATATGTTACCGTCACCTTCAAAGTAACGGGAGAACATCTCATAGAATTCGAGCCGGAGTACTTGAATGCCAACAATTAAGCCTTCAAGCCCCATCACAAAGAGGTTGCCAAGAATCATCACTAAGATTGATCCGGCCCCGCTTGTCATGTTCATCAAAGTTGCGACCACTAACATCATCCCAGCATGGGAGAGAACGAAGCCGCCAACCCGAAGAAATGATAGTGTATTCGTGACATAGGAGAGGACTACTTCAAATAGTTCAAAGAAGCCTTCAATAATAAAGCCACCAACGCCATCAGGAAACATTGGTTTATGTTCGAATTTACGCTCAAGCGGTTCTTTAAAGAATATAAGCATAATCGGAATCACAATAAACAAGATAATCGTTACAGGATTAAATACATTTGGAATGCGAAAGAGCATTTGGAGCACAATACCCGTGAGGATAAAGCCATAAAACACTAGTCCACTTATGCCATTACTAGAAAATAAGGCGGCGGCGTAGTGTTTGGTTTTAAACTTGGCGACTGTGTTAATAATAATTGCCGTAAGAAGAATAACCGCGCCAATTCCAACTGTTGCAATCAATAGTGTCATCGTCACGGAGTTATCCATCGCATGAATTGGATGAATATCACGGCCAAAGATTCCACTCAACCAGTGATAGAACGGTTCAAGGAAGGACGCCTGACCAAATGTTTCTCCATAAACGACGCCAAAGATTGCACTTGATATACCAATACGAGTAATAATCGGTGCAAGGGCATTTTTAGTAAACTTGCTCATCAATAGACCAATCAGACTTAAGAGTAAGCCTTGGCCTAAATCACCAAACATAATCCCAAATAGTAGTGAATAAGTAATCGCCACCATTAGGGTTGGGTCGACGTCATGATATGAAGGAACGCCATACATCTCGACAAAAAATTGGAATGGACGGGTAAACCAATTGTTCGTAAGCTTGGTTGGTGGTTGGAAACGTTTATCAGCTTCAGCATCTTGAATTTGAATTTCAACATTAGTGATCATCTTGAAATGATTTTCAAACTTTTTAACACGCTTTTCTTCAATAAAGCCACTGATAGTTACGCGTTCACCAAGGCGAACAACATGAGCTCTAGCAGTGTAAATATCACTTAAGAATTGTAATTCACCCATCACTTCATCAAAATGACCTTCACTAGTTTTGGCAAAGTCATAAAGTTCTTTTTTGAGTGTTTCGATTTTTTGTTTGTTTTTTTCAATTTCTTCACTTAGGGCACTACTAGCCGACTCTGGTGTCCCATAGACAAAATCAGGAATATGAATCCGTTCAAAAAACATCGAAGTGAAAATATTATCAATTTCGGTCTTATATTCATTGGTTGTTAGATATAAACACCAAATAACACCATCACGTTCGGCAAAGGGGAGGAACACAAATGGTTTTTGGTCATAAAAGCGTAGGCGATCAGCAACATCAAGTGGAAGTTTACCAAAGCGCAGCGATACAAAGCGGGCATTGAATAAATCTTCAAATGGTGTTTGCATATTTTCAATATTTTTGACTTGGAATAAAGCTTCTTCTAAGAGTTTATTATCGTCTTCGATTTTTTTAATTTCATTATATTGGACCGTAATCTTTTTGTGTGATTCTTCAATAAAAGCTTGAATTTGATCGATGCTAGAGGTAAAACAGGCGATTTTTTTAGTTTCAAACTTTAAATTAACAAGTCGTTCAATTTCTTCAAGTTCATTGATTAGTGGTTCACAGGGATTAGCCCCTTCAAACGCCTTTGCGCCATGAACGGTTGAAACGATTTTGTTGGGGTCAACAGCGTGAAAACCTTTAAAAGTGACAAAGTTATTTAATAGTTTGTCAAGATTATCTTCTGATGTTGTTAAGTTAACAAGTTTTAATTTAGCGATCATTTTCTTTACCTCTTTAGAATACTAGCATTGAACGAATTTCTTGTTCGTCAATTTGATAGCGAATACCTTCAATAATATGTGTTAAATTTTCGACCTCTAATTCATTAAAGAATGTATAGGCGAGAAACACCGCCGGGGCCGCGGTTGAATAGTACATAAACTTTTTAGCAATATGGAAACGGAGATGGTCATTAAAGTATTCTAGATAAACTTGGTCTTTATCATCAATAAATGAGCCTAAGCCCGAATCAACAATTGCCTTAAGAATATCGGCGGGGTTTTTAATTGCAATAATTTCATCAAGTTTCTTTTCCACCATCCGTGTAGAAGGAATAAGAATTGCTTTAATATCTTGGTCTTCGACCCCATAGAACTTTTTAAGCCGATAGACTTTGATCATGTTTTCCATTTCAATCCGGGCTTTAAAGGCGTTTTCTAGGCTTAAACGTAATTTGCCACGATAGTTGGCCATGATTTGTTTGAAAGCATATTCGTAATAGTCACTTTCAAATAATGACTCAAATTCATAGTAGCGAAGGTTTTCAGTTTTAACTCTCGCAAAAGGACGAAGAATTTTATAGTAGCGTGTTCCTTCAAGCACTTGGACAAGACTTTCCATATCCGTCGTTTTTGTTAGTCCGACAAAGTCGATTTTTGAATAACGGTCAAAGTAGTAAGGAATTTGTTCGACAACGTCATATTCATCACTAGAAATAAAACTTCTAATCATTGCAAGAATTACTTCGTGTTCCATATGAATCAGACTAATTGAATAAAATGACTTATCCTTTAATGTCAAAAACTTAACAACTTTAATTGTTTGGTTGAACTTTTGCCGTTTAATAAGCCCCTCAAGCCGCGAACGATTAAGACTATTTTCCGGAACATTACTTAAAATGTCTTTATAGGCCTCATGCTTTTTTAAAAAAGTTGCCACTTCACTAATCGTGCGCTTTTTTAAAAGCTCTTGATAATCTTCACTTGATAAATCATGAGCATGAATCGTTTTAATTTTCGTAATCAGGGCGTTATCGACGAAAGCCATGGTCTGTTCCTAGTTCTCCTCAAGGCAGAAGCTAAGGAGTTCTTTCAACCAGACTTCTTTTTGGAGATCATAAAATTTTGCAATCGTCACTTGTTTTTCTTTGGTCTCTTTTTCAATCTTGGCTAAGCGCTTGTTAAAGTCGGCGATAACCTCGGCTTCAAACGATGAAATTTCTTCGTCGGCTCTTTTCTTGTAATCAGATCCGAGTTTTTCTCTCATCATTTTGATATAACTAGATAATTCTTGTTTTTCTTTTTCCAAACTGTTTATTTTAGCTTGGCCTTCTTTATCTAGTTTGATGATTTTATCAACAATTTCATCCATATTCACCTACTCCTTTTACTTATATAATATTCTTTTTTATAAAAAAAGAAAGCTCTCAATCAAGGGCGGACACGCGTTTAGTATATACCCTCGTCTTATGCTAGTCAAGGCGAAACAAGAGTAGAAGGTATTTTTTTCTCGATTAAAATCTTTGATCTTTTGAATATCCATTCACTTTTTAAAACCTTGACGTTTTTGCGAGCCCCATGTCCCACTTTCCTTAAGCGCACTAAAGGTTGATTTTACACGATGAATACTAATGAGTTGGCGATACCCAAAATTTTCCAAAATTGCATAAAATATCAGTACAATTGTGTCGCGTTTATTCATCATTAAATACTCTTGTTCCGACATAAAAAGTGCGGAAAGGGAAATGACCATTCCAAACACAATCGAGACGGTGAAAAGCCCGAGGAGTATTTCTAGACTTAGTAGACCAAGACTAGTAGCAATCACGAGCACGATTAGACCGAGTGTTTCTAAAAGTGGGCCAACAAATTCAAAGAGGAAAAAATACGGCGCGCCTAAAAGTCCAATCTGCTTATAGCGAGCATTAAAGATGATATTACGATGAAGCGAAAGAATATCAACTAGGCCCCGTTGCCAGCGATTACGCTGTTTTAATAGTGTTTTTCCATCAACTGGTAGTTCAGTATAACAATAGGCGTTAGCGACGTAACTTACCCTAAAGCTTCTCTTCTTTTCTAAGTATTCACGGCTGAGGCGCACCA
>CAYZOC010000029.1:0-12426 GCA_964480275.1 uncultured Staphylococcaceae bacterium
CAATTTTCATCATCTACAATTCAATTAAAGTTTCTTCGTTAGTTAAAACGAAGGAAAGGAGCATGAATATGAAAGGTTTAAGCTACTATTTTATTAAGAAACTTCCAGCTCTTTTAGTGGTGGCTAGTTTTATTATTAGCGGGGCATCGTGTGGGACTACCCCAGTATATGTTGATGATGCACTAATTGGTACGAAACTAAATCGGGCCGGCTCCAAACAAAAAGTCAGTCAACTAATTGCTAGTTCGGCCTTTAATAGTGGTACTTCTGAGGAAGCTGTGTTCGAACCAGGCGATCCCACTAATGATGATAGCAATGGGGGAGGTCGCGACTATGTCGACACTAACAACCAAGTAGATGGTGTTAATGAGGGCGATGTTATCAAGACTGATGGCTATCAAGTCTACTATGCTCCGCGCTATCATAATCGGATCAATGTTTTTGAAGTAGATGACAACTATAAAATTAATTTTCAACGCGAGATTGACCTAGCAAACGTATATACAGATTCACTATATTTAACCGATGACTATCTAGTGATTGTTGGCTATAGCTATGAACAATTTGCAAGTGTAGGTACAACTAGACCTGGAAGTGAAGGCGATATGTGGGTTGAACCATATTGGTATCAACCGACTGGAACAGTCCTTGTGATTGATCGTGATGACTATGCAATTGCCTACCAACTAGTCACCGATAATATATTTATGGACCATCGGATGATCAATGATGCACTTTTCCTTGTTGGTCACCGTTATTTATATCAAGAACAAGAAGAGTTTAGGCCAAGTTATCGTGAAAATGAAACCACGACTAGTTTTGTTGATTATGATGAAATCTATTATTTTGACGACACACTTGTCAGTGGTATGACGGTCCTAACTGGTATCAAGTTAGGTGATACTAGTAATGATATATCCTTTAGCGCTAGTGCCTATTTAGGTGCTGGTTATGCTTATAAACAACTATACGTTTCGCTCGACAACATGTATTTAAGCGAAACTAATTACAATTATGGTGAGGGTTACTCTTATCAAACATTAACAATCAGTCAATATGAACTTGATATTGAAGAGGCAAAAATCGAATATGTTGGGGCGACGTTAGTTAGAGGAGCGATGCTCAACCAATTTTCGATGGATGAATATGATGGATATCTCCGTGTAGCCACGACTGATTGGAGTGCGACTTGGATTCCTAGTAGTGACTATGGTTATACAGACTATCAATCATCAATTACTAACCACCTCTATATTCTTAAACTTAATGCTAGTGATGGTGACTTTGATTTGATTAGCCATCTTGATGAAGGCTTAGGGAAACCTAATGAAAGTATTCAATCAGTGCGCTTTGATGGCACGCGGGCCTATATTGTTACATTCTTAAGAATTGACCCGCTCTATATCATTGATTTATCAACTCCAAGTAATCCTGTTTTTACTGGTGAAGTTGAACTACCAGGTTATGACACCTATCAACATCCATGGGGTGAAAATAGACTGTTAGGTATTGGCTATGATGCTGATCAATTTGGCCTAATTAGTGGAATCAAACTTAGTGCGTATAACACGACTAGTGGTGATGCTAGTGAAATTCAAACCTATGAGCTAGCGAGTAGTATAAATAGTGAAAGTTCGTGGAGTTATTCTTATTCAGAAGCATTATGGAATCATAAAGCCCTCTTAGTTTCTGTTGATAAAGGAATTTTTGGCTTCCCCGTTAATGCTTATGAATATGGCTATACAACTAGTGAAGAACCGCCAGTTGATGCTCCAAGATTAAACGGTGATGATCAAACAGTGCCGCCACCACCAACAAGTGATCCTGAAGTGGAAACAAGTGAAGAACAACCAAGTGGCGAAGGTAGTGAACCAAGTAATCCAGGCGAATACTACGAATACTATTGGCGATACCATGGATACTATTACTTATTTAGAATTGATTTTGAAAAAGAACTGCCAATTCCTGAACCAATCGTGATTGAACACAAGGTTGATGGCGGCCATTATGTCAGTGTTGATCGGGCAATTATGATTGAAGACTATGTGTATACATTTTCCTCGACCCAAGTAGTTACCTATGATTTATCGACCAATAGTCTTGTCGCTCCTACGCTAGTATTAAACACTTAAGACAATATTTTGAAAACGGTGGAGATCATATTCTTCTCCGTTTTTTATTTGCGACAAAAAGTATATACGCTTCGTTTCTCGATAGTAAAACAAGTTTTACTTGTGTTATAATCATCATGATAAAAAGGAGTGCTTATGAAACGTGAAAATTACATAAATTGGGATGAGTATTTTATGGGCATTGCCCTCTTATCAAGCGAAAGAAGTAAAGATCCAAGCACACAAGTTGGTGCTTGCATTGCTGATAGTGAACATAAAGTCGTAAGTGTTGGATATAACGGGATGCCGATTGGGATTGATGATGAAGATTTACCCTGGGAAAAGGGTGATGATTTGAATTCAAAATACCTTTATGTTTGTCATGCTGAATTTAATGCGATTCTTAATACACGTAATGGGGCTTCACTTAAGGGTTGTTCACTTTACGCAACACTTTTCCCATGTAACGAATGCGCCAAGGCAATCGTTCAAGCGGGGATTAAAGAAGTCGTGTTTCTTTCTGATAAGTATCACGATGAATTAAATACTCGGGCTAGCCGGAAAATTTTTGAATTAGCCGGAGTCAAATCTCGCCCCTTTGCCGGGCGCGTACTTAATTTAAATTTTGAAAAGAAGAACAATGACTAAACTAGCGCTGGAAGTTAAAAATTTAACTTACTCATACGATAAAGAAAAAGACGTTGTTAATGACGTCTCTTTAAAAATTTTCCAAGGAAGTTATGTTAGTGTCATCGGCCATAACGGTAGTGGTAAATCAACATTTGCCAAACTGATTGCCGGACTTTTAGAAGCTCAGGCTGGTGAAATATTTATTTTTGATCGTCAACTAAATGAAAAAAATCTTGCATCAATTAGACATGACTTAGGAATAGTTTTCCAAAACCCTGACAATCAATTTATTGGTTCGACAGTGCGTGATGATATCGCCTTTGGACTAGAAAACCGCGAGGTTGATCCCAAGAAAATGGATGAAATTATTGAACACTTTGCCCATGAAGTGAGAATGGACGAGTTTTTGGATAAAGAACCAACAAATCTTAGTGGTGGGCAAAAACAGCGGGTTGCGATTGCCGGTGTACTAGCGCTAAATCCCAAAATTGTTATTCTTGATGAGGCGACCGCGATGCTTGATCCAAAGGGCAAACGGGAAATTGGTGAAATTGTTAAACGGATGAAACAAGACAATCAAGAACTTACAGTTATTAGTATTACTCACGATATTGAGGAAACATTAACTAGCGATGAGATTGTTGTTTTTAGTGAGGGTAAAATCATTCTTCAAGGAACCCCTCAAGAAGTTTATCAACACGCTGAAGTACTACATTCAATTAGTCTTGATCTCCCCTTTGTCTACCGCCTTAAATCTTCGTTAGTTGCGCAAGGGCTAGAAGTCAGTGGTCAAGATTTAGAAAGTATTGCAGGTGAGTTATGGCAGTAAAATTTCATTCACTTGATTTTGTATATTCACCACGCTCACCATTTCAATATGATGCGCTTCATGATATTAACCTAGCAATAAATGATGGTTCTTTTACGGCGATTATTGGTCACACCGGTAGTGGTAAATCAACTCTCATCCAACAAATCAACGCTCTTTTAGTGCCCACTGAAGGTTTCGTTAGTGTCGGCAAAGAAGCGGTCACACCGATTAAATTTTCTAAGTACATTAAAAAGTTAAATAAAGAGCTAGCTAGCAAAAAAATCAACGCCCCAACAAAAGGACGCTTAACTAATATAAAAGATCAACTCGCGGAATATCAACCATTTAAGAAAAAGTCACTCCGATCACGGGTTGGTGTTGTTTTTCAATTTCCTGAATATCAACTATTTGCCGACACTGTAATTAAAGATGTCGCCTTTGGTCCTCGTAACTTTAATGTAAGTGAACAACAAGCTCTTGAGCGCGCAAAACAAGCACTGACACTAGTTGGGCTTGACGAAAGCTACTACGAACGGTCGCCATTTGACCTATCTGGTGGCGAGAAGCGCCGTGTGGCTATTGCAGGTATTCTTGCCCTCCAACCTGAGGTTTTGGTTCTTGATGAACCAACAGCCGGACTTGACCCGCTTAATGCGCGGCAAATGATGGGACTATTTAAGAAAATCCACCAAAAGGGCACGACAATAATTCTTGTGACCCATGATATGGATATTGTTTTGCAATATGCAACCAATGTTATTGTGATGAAAGATGGACGGGTGATTGAAGAAACAACGCCGCACGCTTTATTTAGTAACATTAAGGAAGATTATTCTTTAGAAGTACCAGCACTTTATGCGTTTATTAAGACCCTGATTGATCGGGGTGCTCCCTTAGATATTAATAAGATTAGAAATGTTGATGATCTAGCTCGTGCACTAGTGGAATTACGGGGGCATAAACAATGAAAAATATTTCCCTTGGGCGCTACCTACCTTATAACACCATCATGCACCGGCTTGATCCACGTGTAAAATTATTTGGCCTCATTTCCTTTATGGTTCTCGTCTTTTTCTCGTTTGGCAATGTTGCGCTAAATTTTGCATATTATGGCCTACTTCTAGGCTTGGTCCTCATAGCTTTAAAAGTAAGCAAGGTCAAAATTAAGAGTTTAATTCGTCAATTGAAGCCGCTTTGGTTTATGGTTGTGTTTCTTTTAATCATTAATATTATTTCCTATCGTACACTTGATAATACGGTCTTATTTTCAATTGGAAACTATCCAATATATGCCGCGGCTGTCTATCAAACATTTTATATTTTTGTCCGGCTAATCTTAATGATTTCCCTAACAATGGTTTTAACCTCATCAACGAAGCCGCTTGATTTAACCTTTGCGTTAGAATGGAGTATGGCCCCCTTAAAATATATTCGTTTTCCTGTTCATGAAGTGGCGATGACGATGTCCCTAGCCCTCAGGTTTATTCCAACTCTTCTAGATGAAACAGGTCGGATTATGAAGGCCCAAGAAAGTCGCGGAGTTGATTTTGCCGGTGGTAAGCTCTCGGAGCGAATTCGCGGTATCGTCAGTCTTATCGTCCCACTATTTAATTCAGCATTTATGCGTAGTGATGAACTTGCTAATGCGATGGAAGCACGGGGATATAATCCACAAGGTAAAAGAACTAAATACCGGATGCTTACTTTTGCCGTAAGAGATTTATTTGCGTTTCTAATATTTATTCTAGTCTTAGGAGCGGCGATAACCTTGCTCGTTTTAAAAGTCGAGGCCGGCCAAGCTTTCAATCAACTAATAGCCTTGATCATAGGACTTTTCTAGAATGCGCTATCTTGTCACACTTTCCTATCGTGGGACCGCTTATTGGGGCTGGCAAAAGCAAGTCGATGCAAAGACGATTCAAGGTGAAATCGAACGTGTTTTATCGACATATTTCAATACTAAAGTAGCAATTCAAGGCTCAGGTCGCACTGATCGTGCTGTCCACGCTCTTGGTCAAACATTTCATTTTGATGCAATTAAAACTGATCAGAAAAAACTACTTTATGCCCTTAATAAAATGCTACCAGAAGACATAAATTTATTACGGATCAAACGTGTTAGTAACGATTTTCATGCTCGCTATAATGTCAAAGAAAAAGTATATCGCTATATTATCTCAACGCGAGCTAAAGAACCGCTATTTAGTGACTTAAAGCTTTTTTATCCCTATTGGCTTGATGAAAATAAATTTCGTCTTGCTCTTGCAAAATTCGTTGGTGTTCATAACTATCAATCATTTACATCAAAACCAAGTGATGATGCTGGCTTTGTTCGTGAAATATTTGATATTCGCATTAAAAAAAGCAAGGGTGAATATATTGTTGATTTTTTTGGCACTGGTTTTATGCAAGGACAAATTCGCATGATGATTGGTACGGCTCTAGCGCTAGCTAGTGATAAGATTGATGAAGAATATCTTGAAAAGCGACTAGAAGAGCCTACGCGGATGATTACTAGTCACAAGGTTTCCGGCCAGGGTCTATATTTAATTCGAGTAAAATATTAACTTTTTACACATTTTAGTGTAAAATCTATAACGAAAAACTGAGGTATTATTATGGGAAGACATTTTGAAGTAAGAGCAGCGGCGATGGCAAGTACTGCTGCTAAAAAAAGCGCACTCTACATGCGGGCTAGCAAAGAAATTTATTTGGCCGCTAAGGCGGGGGAGCCAAATCCCGAATCTAATCTTTCGCTACGGTCGGCAATTGACAAATATAAGAGTCAAGGTGTCCCAAAAGACGTGATTGATCGGGCAATCAAAAAGGCCAGTGGCGCCGATGCGGTTGCCTATATTCCTGGTCGCTATGAAGTGATGGGTGTTGGTAATGTTATGTTTGTGATTGATACACTTTCTGATAATGTTAATCGTGCCGTAAGTGATATTAAAGCGGCAATTAAAAAAGCCGATGCTGTTTTTGCTAAAGTTGACTATAACTTCACAGAAAATGGCGTTTTTGTCTTTAAAGGTTTCGGTCAAGATGCAGTCGAGGAACATCTAATATTAAACGATATTGATGTGTGGGAAGTAGCCGAAGAAGATGGGCAAATCCAAGTGCTTGTCAATCCAACAGCCTTTGGGGCCGCCCGTGATTCACTTTATCAACTAGGTGTTGAAGAATTTATTATTAATGAAATCCGCATGCTACCCAATCAAACAATCAGCGTTGAAGGTGATGCCCTTGAAATGTTTAATCGCCTCACGGATTTACTTGAAGATGTGCAGGATGTTCAAGCCGTTTATCACAATGTTGACAACCAAACTAGACATTAGCGAATTATTTATCACAAAAGCCAACTTTTTGATTGACTGGCGTGATAATATATTATATATTATTAAACGGCACTATCTGCCTTTTCTCGTCCCGGTAAGATGAATGAAATGGTAAGGAGGAAAAATTATGCAACGTCAAACAACAAATGCAAAGCCAACAACCGTAACACGTAAATGGTACGTCGTTGATGCCACCGACCTTCCACTTGGAAGAATGGCTAGCGAAGTAGCTCTTACATTGATCGGAAAAAACAAACCAGAATTTACACCTAACGTTGACTGTGGTGACTATGTCATTATTATTAACGCGGAAAAAGTCGGTCTCAGTGGTAACAAAAAAGAAACCAAAAAATACTACTCACACAGTGGTTATTTAGGAAACCTTAAAGTTAAGACAGCCGGCGAAATGCTCGAAAACAAACCTGAAGAAATGGTTCACAAAGCCGTTTGGGGTATGGTTCCAAAAGGCCGTCTCGGTCGCAAGATGATTAAGAAATTATTTGTCTATGCTGGTCCAGATCACAAACATGAAGCTCAACAACCTGAACCTTTAGCGCTTCGTTACATTGGAGGTAAATAATTATGGCTAAGAAAAAAACCGAAATTTATGTCGCCGTTGGGCGTCGTAAAAGCAGTGTCGCTCGTGTCTTCTTAAAAGAAGGTAAGGGTAGCATTGTCGTCAATGGCAAAGATGTCAACGAATATATGCCATATCAAACTCTCGTGATGGATCTAAAACAACCTTTAGCGCTTTTAGATGCTGAAGCACGGTTTGATATCGAATGTAACGTCCAAGGTGGAGGCTTCACCGGCCAAGCTGGCGCAATCCGTTTAGGAATTGCCCGCGCTTTACTTGAAGCCGGCTTAGATCGCAGCACTTTAAAAAGAGCAGGCATGTTAACACGTGACGCTCGTGCAAAAGAACGTAAAAAATACGGTCTTAAAGGTGCAAGACGCGCTCCACAATTCTCAAAACGTTAATATTAAGTCGTCGATTAAAAATAAGATTGGGGTATATCTTCAATCTTTTTTTTATTGGCGGTTTGTCAATAGAAAATATATTCGGTATAAATCAAAAAAATATAGATTTTACGCGTTAAAAATTATGTTCGATTTCTTATAATATCGTTTGATTTTACCACCCTTAATCCCTAAAATTACTTTGTGCGAAAAGCGCTCTAGAAAAAGGTGATTTTGTGGATATTACAAATATAACTTTATATAAAATCATAGTGCGTTTTTTACTCACGAATTTAGTGATGGTTAACTATGAATAAACGCCGGCTTATCATTGCTTGTATTTTTGTTAGTCTTCTGATTACTTCGCTATTTATTGGTGTTGATAGTCGCTTAACTATTGTTAATCTAGTAAGACTTGAAAATGAGGCTTGGGATATATTTATTTTTAGTCGGCTACCGCGCACGCTTGTAATAATTCTTGTGGCCACAAGTATTTCGATAGCGGGGATGATTATGCATGCCTTAGGGCGCAACAAGTTTATTAGTCCTTCGACCTCGGGGACGACTGATGCAGCGATGTTAGGCATAATTATTGGATACATATTAATTCCTAGTCAATCAAACATCGTTAAGTTTATCTTTGCCTTTAGCTTTGCAATTATTGCTACTTTTATTTTTGTCCTTGTTATAAATCGGATCAAATTTAAAAATGCAATTTATGTTCCCCTGATTGGCATGATGTTTGGCGGTGTGATTGGGGCGATTGCGACAATTGTGGCCCAGCGCTTCCAAATTCTTCAAGTAATGACAAGTATTGGTGTTGGTAGTTTCGCTCATATTAGTGTAATTAATTCGCAACTTCTAATTCTATTGATTCCTGCCCTAGTTTTAGCATTAGTGTTTGTCCAAAAATTTAACATCCTGGCACTAGGTGTTGATTTTGCAAAGAATCTTGGCCTTAATTATGGAGTAGTTATGGCGGTTGGTTTAATTATCGTTAGTGTTGTTTCCGCATCATCATTTATTGTTGTCGGTCCGCTTCCCTTTTTAGGTCTAGTCGTTCCTAATCTCTTGTCGATATATTATGGCGATAACATGAAGAAGAACTTCTTTGATGTTGCACTATTTGGCAGTTCGTTTGTGCTAGTAAATGATATTGCTTCGCGCCTCATTATTTTCCCTGGCGAGACACCAATAAGTTTTATGATGGGCATCAGTGGAGCGATTATCTTTTTCTTTCTTATCTTTAGAAAGGTCAAGCAAGCATGAGATGCCGAGCAGTTAATATTTATATTATTTTAGTTCTGATCGCGGTTGTGGCATTACTTGCTTTCTATTTTGCCTGGCTGCTTGAATATTATCCACAGATTGTCGGAAGAACACAGCTCCCGCACATCCAAAAAGCACTGCGAAATTTATTCAGTGAACGAAGTGCACAACTTGTGGCCATGTTGGTGAGTGCAGTCCTTATTGCCTTTAGTTCACTAGCTTTTCAAACGGTAACCACTAATCGAATTTTGACACCAGCCTCACTAGGATTTGATTCTATCTATGCTGTCACACAAACGATTCTTGTAGCAACGCTTGGATTTATCCATGTCTTATTTACAAATTCCTACCTTAATTTTCTTCTTTCTAGTGCTGTTATGATTCTTCTTGTACTCGTCATGTATACGTTAGTTTTACGAAAAAACAAGAATAACATCATCCTCTTATTACTTGTAGGAATAATTATATCTAGTCTAGCTTCAAGTCTAGCCAATGTGATCCAGGCCGCGATGAGCGAAGATTCATTTTATAGTGTCCAAGCAGTTACTAGTGTAACGATTACAAACATTAATAGTTCATTAGTTTATGGCTTGGCTCCGCTGATGCTTGTGCTTGCATATTTACTTGTTCGCCCCCATAAGACGTATGACGTAATGGCCCTAGGTGAAGAACATGCGACAAATTTAGGTGTCAACTATAGCAAAATGTCAAAGTACATCCTCGCTCTTGTCGCTATATCAGTAGCAGTGGCGACGGCTTTAGTCGGACCACTTTCGTTTCTTGGTCTCCTCGCAGTTAATCTTGGACGGGAAATAAGCAAAAAATACGAGCATAAACATTTATTTTTTGTAAGTGCCCTCCTAGCAATTATCTTTTTATTTCTTGGCCAAGCTCTTGTGGAACTGACGGGCTATAAAACAACAGTTACGACACTTATTAGTTTAATCGGAGGAACATATATGATTTATCTCCTCTTAAGAAAGAAGGACTAACATGATTCAAGTTAATAACATCTCCCATCGTTATGGAAGTCAGCCGACGCTTAATGACGTATCCCTTTACTTTGAAGATGAAAAACTCACAGGCATTATTGGGGCTAATGGAGCAGGAAAGTCGACGCTACTTGCAATCGTCTCCCGACTCATCAGCGCAAATTCAGGGGAAGTATTACTAGATGGAACAAATATGAAATCACTAAAAAATAGTGATATTGCCAAGAAATTAGCTATTTTAAAACAGTTTAATCATATAAATCTAAAATTAACGATTCGTGAACTTGTCAGTCTAGGGAGGTTTCCTCATAGTAAAGGCCGACTCAATCAACAGGATCAGCAAAAAATAGATGAAGCCCTAAAGTATATGGAATTAGGTCCGATTGAAAATAAATATATCGACCAATTAAGTGGAGGACAAAAACAGCGGGCGTTTCTTGCAATGGTCATTGCCCAAGATACAAAATATGTTCTACTAGATGAACCTTTAAATAACCTTGATCTTCGTTACGCTAGTGAGATGATGCAAATATTAAAAGCCCTAGTTAGAGACTATAAAAAGACAATCCTCATCGTTCTTCATGATATCAACTTCGCCGCAGCCTTTTGTGATCAAATAGTGGCAATGAAGGATGGTAATATCATTAAAGTTGGCGATGTTAAAGATGTTATTGCCAAAGATATTATTGATGATGTATTCAATCATGATTTCAAGATTGCTAAGGTTGACAATCAAAATGTCATAATCTATCACCAAAATAAAGAAGGAACAGAAAATGAAAAATATATATAAATTAAGCTTAATATTAATACCAATACTACTAGTCTCCTGTGGACCTATCTCTAGTCAAGAGGCTAGTGAGGTTTTAGAACAAGAAGCGATTATGCTCACACATACACCCACTATTGATGGCGTCAAAGTGAGGACCGTTGAAACTTTTTACACTAACCCAAGTCGCGTTGCAACATTCAACTTTGGTGTGCTTGATATGATTGACACTATTGGCGTCGAACAATTTGGAATTAAAGATCTAGGTTTAGCAAAGGCCAGCGTCCCTCTAGCTTTAGGTCATTATGACGATGAGCAATTTGTTGATGTTGGAACCTTATTTGAACCAAATTATTTAGCACTCGATCTATTTGATCCACAATTAATTGTTCTTGATGGAAGAAGCGCTGCTCTCTATCAAACAATGAAACAACGCTATCCAACGGCGGATGTTCTTGATGCGACACTAACAACGTATAGTTATGCCACGCAAAATGAGGTTGCTCGTAATCTTGCACTAATATTCCCGCAAGCCAAAGAAGAAATTGTTGAAAATCTAGAATTGATTAGCAGTGATATTGCTGCGATTAAAGCGGTGGCCCAAAATCATCAGGCGCTTTTTGTTCTTTCGAATGGTGATAGTCTTACTGCCTATGGTGATAGCGGTCGTTATAGTTCTCTCCATCTAGATTTTGGCTTTAAAACCGCGGTTGATAATATCGCAAGTCAAGCTCAACATGGGCAAGCAATTACCAAGGAATTTTTAACAGAAAATGATCCTGAAATCATATTTATTATGGATCGCGCAGCAGCGATTGGTGAAACTAGTGGGCTTGAAAGTTTCCTTGCTGACCCCTTGGTAAAAACACTAACAGCCTATGAAAATAACAATATTTACGCACTAAGCGCCCAGGCTTGGTATACAGTTACGGGAGGCTTCACTTCAACGCGGCAAATGATTGTCGATATCGATCAATTTACAAATATTTTTTAAAGTAAATAGACCACACAGACTTGTGTGGTTTTTATTTTGTCATTACTTGATTATGCTATAATTTATTGAAGACTTATTCCTCAACAATATTTAGTAAAAAATTGTGAAATTTTAAGGTTAGATTATTGCATTTTCCATCCTTATAGTATATATTATTAAAAGTGTCAGACACGTATGGGCCTTTAGCTCAGTTGGTTAGAGCGCACCCCTGATAAGGGTGAGGTCGATAGTTCAAATCTATTAAGGCCCACCATTATTGACACACGAGCCCGTAACAGGGCTTTTTTTCTTGCTTTTTATCGAAAAATTAGTTACCAACAATATTTCTATATTCAAAACAACATCTAAAAAGGTACTTATTCCTTAATAACATTTACTTTTTATATATAATCGAGCAATAACTTAAGAACATACTACATATTAACCATTAAAAAGCTGAAATTTTACAGTGTTTTGTATTGCTAACACAAAGCCTTTTTGCTAATATATTAAGGCATAACGTGACACTGGACACTTAGCTCAGTTGGGAGAGCGTTTCCTTCACACGGAAGAGGT
>CAYZOC010000030.1:0-4726 GCA_964480275.1 uncultured Staphylococcaceae bacterium
CGTCTACAAGTTTGGGGACCACAAAAGGAAGGCGAAAAAGAGGTCTATGAATATCTTGCCACCGAATTCCAAAAAGTCCACCCAGAAATCGAATTTATTATGGACTTTGGTGATGTTGGTGAAGCCGATGCTGCCACTAACGCACTAGCTGATGCTGATACTGCAGCTGATGTCTTTATGTTTGCCGATGACCAATTATCCGCGCTTGTTAGCAAGGGCGTCTTAGCGCCATTATCACCATATTATGCTGAAATGGTTCAAGAACGTGACTTAGCTTCAGCTGTTGATGCTGCGACATTCGTCGATCCAATCGATGAAGTTGAAAAAGTATTTGCTTTCCCAGTCGCCGCTGATAATGGTTATTTCTTAATGTATAACAATGAATTCTTTACAGAAACCGATGTACTCTCATTAGAAGCTATGTTAACCAAAGCTGATGCCACTCACCAAGTTGCTATTGATATGGGTAACGGCTACTATGGAATGTCCCCAGTTATGAATATTGGTGAATTAGAATACGATACAATCAACAAAGTTCACGTCACTAATTATGACAATCAACTCGTTGTTGATGCAATGCAAGGATTTGCCGATTTAATTCAACCTAAAGTTGATAAAGGATTCATTTCCATTAATGTTGATGATATTCTTGCTCACTTTGGCGATGAAGAAAACAATAAAATCGTTGCTGCTGTCAGTGGTATGTGGAATGCTGATAATATCGAAGAACAACTAGGTGATAGATTTTCCGCGACCAAGCTTCCAACATTTACAAGTGCTGACGAATCAACCGTTCAAATGGGTTCATTTGCTGGTTCAAAATTAGTTGGTGTCAAAGCTAATGCTAAAAACCAAGCATACGCCTTTGCGTTTGCTGAATTTATTACAAACGAAGCCGCTCAAGCTTACCGCTATGCTGAAATTGGTAAAGGCCCATCCAATGCCAATGTTTCTGCTGGTGATGAAGTTCAAGCTAACGATGCTTTAGCCGCCCTTGGAATGCAAGCCGAATTTGCGATTCCACAAGGTAAATCAGTTGGTTCAACCTTCTGGGATGCCGCTGCTGCAGTTGGTAACTTTGTCGTTAATGGTCCAACCACAGAAGATGGCCCACAAACAGTCGAAGAACAACTAGATAGTTTCGTTGCTGCAATTACTGCTGCAGTAGCCTAGTTTAGAGTAATTTAAATTGGGGAATCACATTGTGTGATTCCCTTTTTCTTAACTTGCATTGACAAAATATTTAATTTATTTACTCAGTAAAGCGAATAATGTTAAACTATTAACAGTTACTCCATTTAATTGTTAATTAACCCTAATTAATTTAGTTTAATTTACGATGTGGACAACAAACATCATAATTCTTAGAAAAGGAGACTTGTCATCTTTGATGGCAAAAATGTGGTTATGGAAAATAATACTTCTACACCCGAGTTGGTTCCTCAAGAAGAACAAATGTTGGAGCAAGAACGAGAACTTGATCATTATCGTCATATTCTTGGATCGCTCACAAATTTTGTTATTGCTCTTTTGTTGGCTATTGCTAGTGGAATTTATTTTGTAGTAAGAACGATAAACTTACTGCAATCAATTTCGACACTCACTAGTCTTGGAACTAATGCGACGATTGCTTTGATTTTTCAAATCTTCACACTTGTAATTGCTCTTGGAGTCTTAGCCGTTAGTATTTTGGGGGCAATGAGTTCCTTTAAGTTAAGACGGGCGGTTAGTGAAGAGAAAACGGAAACGACATTAATTAAACTAGCGCGAGATAATGATTTCTGGGGTTTATTTGCTTTTATTGCCCCAATGAGTCTATTTATCGTTGAACTAGTGATGTTTATTGTGGTTGCTCTTACTGGCGATAGTGCACTTAATCAAGTAATGCCATCTTTAGCGTGGATTATTTTAATCATCGCTGTAGTAATATTTGGCTATGCATTTGCTAGTATTGCAAGGAAAAATTTAAAGGCAAACCTAGTTGGCAAGGATTATTACTTAGCTTTACCGGTTCAATCAATCAGCAAACTTGAATTTTTCTTTATTGGTTTAGGAAACTCAGCTATTTCGATTGGACTCTTTTTATACAACTTTGTGATGATATTTGTTAAAGCTTTTATTGGTATCTTCCTCGGAGCTTATAAGATTGCAATTAAAACTTATTTTGGCGTCATTGCTTTTGCTAAAAAGTTTTATCATACATTCTTTGATAATAGTTACCGGACTAAACTTTCTTACCTATTTATGGGCGTAGGTCATGCTTTTATGGCCCGTCCTTTTAAAACGATCATGTATCTAGCAATTCAGGCCGGATATTTTGTTTATATGTTTCTTCCTCGTGGAGGATTCTACTGGTTGTCTAAATTCGATAATTTAGGTGACAACGCTGTAAGATATGAATATGTTTGTCAAATTCCTGGCTTTACACTTGAAACTTGTCCGGAGTCCGCTCTTGTGCCGACACAAGCGATTTTTGAAGATAACTCAATGCTAATTACTTTATTTTCGGTCGCGACAATTTTACTCTCGCTTGCCTTTGTTGTTTTATATTGGCTTTCAATTCGTGGTGTTGCCAAAGCCGATGAAAAATACACACCAGCACTAGAAGCCTACAAACACGAACTTGCTGAATATGATTTTAATAGTATTGAAACCACAAAAGATGGTGCTGAATATTTGGATACTTTGGAAGGCAAAGAAGACGAGCAAGTCTACACCCGTCCGCGCTTTCGTAATCCACTTCCAACACTTGTTGATGAATTAAAGGAACTACTAAATGGTCGGTTCCATATTTCAACACTATCAATTCCGACGATTACAATTTCTGTCTTCACTGTATTGCCATTAATCTTTATGATTTTGCTGGCATTTACAAACTACAATCAAAATAATGGTCCACCTAACTCTTTGTTTACTTGGGTTGGACTACAAACTTTCGCCCAATTATTTACATCTGTTGGTGGCAGTAGCTTTTCAAAAGCATTTGCTGATATTCTTCAATGGACATTTATCTGGGCGTTCTTTGCAACATTCTCTAACTATATATTTGGCCTAATTTTAGCAATGATCATCAATCGTAAGGGTATCAAACTAAAAAAACTTTGGCGGACAGTATTTGTTATCACCATCGCCGTCCCTCAATTTGTGACCTTACTATTAATGAGTCGCCTGTTAGATAAATATGGACCAATCAACCAAACACTAATTGAACTTGGGTGGATTACAAAACACATTGAATTCTTAAGTAGACCACTCAACGCTAAGATTTCTGTAATTCTTGTTAACGTGTGGGTTGGTGTTCCTTATACGATGTTAATTACCTCGGGTATTCTTATGAATATTCCTGGTGATTTATATGAATCAGCGCGGATTGACGGCGCTAATCCATTTACCCAGTTCACTAAAATTACCCTACCTTACATGCTGTTCGTCACGGGTCCTTATCTAATTACCCAGTTTATTGGTAATATTAATAACTTTAACGTTATCTTCTTCCTCACGGGTGGGGGGCCATCGGCTTCGCTACCGGGGGTTCAATATGGTAAGACGGACATCCTTGTTACTTGGCTATATAACCTCACTGTCGGTGGGGCCCAACAGCAATACTCAATTGGTAGTGCACTTGGTATCTTTATTTTCTTAATCAGTGTATTTATTACACTCTCACTCTACTCGAAAACAAGTGCGGCCACGCAGGAAGGAGACTTTGCATAATGGAAAATAATACCCGTGTTGTTAATGTTGCCCGTGGTTTTAAAAACCAACGTGTGATGAACAATGTTACAAATGGCCTCCTATATGTTCTTTTAATCGTGCTTTCACTCGTCTGGTTGTTTCCAATTGTTTGGATTGTCCTCAGTTCATTTAGAGTGGAAAGTACCGGACCTGCAGGTTATTTCATCCCTCGTGAATTCGGTTTTGATAATTATGTAAATCTCTTTACTAATGATTACATTCCTTATTTAAGATGGTTTACAAACACATTAATTGTTGCCGTCTTTACAAGTCTATTTTCGACACTTATTGTCTTATTGACCAGCTATACATTTAGTCGCTTAAAATTTAATGGTCGTAAAGGCATCATGAAATTCTTAATGATTCTTGGGATGTTCCCTGGTTTTATGTCGATGATTGCTATTTACTTTATTCTTAAAGCGATTGGCCTGCTACCAAGTGGTAACACAAGCGCACAAACCCCGATTTCAAACTACTTAATTAGTCTAATTCTTGTTAATAGTAGTGGGGCAGCGATGGGTTATTTGGTTTCTAAAGGCTACTTTGATACGATTTCTAAATCAATTGATGAGGCGGCCGAAATTGATGGGGCTAACAAAGCACAAATTTTCTGGCACATCATTCTTCCGCTTTCACGCCCAATATTAATTTTCACGGCGCTAACTTCGTTTATGGGTCCTTGGGGTGACTATATTTTCGTCGCTACAATTACCCGCGATAAAACGCAAGCATGGACAATTGCCCGTGGACTTTATAACATGCTCAATGGTCCGGGAATGATTGCTGATTATTTCACAACTTTCGCGGCTGGTGCTGTGCTTATTAGTATTCCAATCACACTACTATTTATTTGGATGCAAAAGTACTACGTTAGTGGTGTAACTGGTGGAGCAGTTAAAGGCTAATATGATGTTTAATAAAGCAAAAACAATTTCATTTGGACTCCTGACACTCATTAGTATTAGTGCATGTGGAGTCTCTAGTAGCGAAT
>CAYZOC010000030.1:4826-10589 GCA_964480275.1 uncultured Staphylococcaceae bacterium
TAGCGAATCTATAAACTCGGAAATCTCTAGTGAGATACCTAGTGAAGTCACGAGCGAAGAGCTGACAATTCCTTTAGATTACGAATTTGATGACGAAGTCGCAAACACTCGCGGTGGAGCATACTATGAGATATTTGTGCGCTCGTTTGCCGATAGTGATGGCGATAGCATTGGTGACCTTTTAGGGGTCGCAAGTAAAATGGAATATTTAAACCAACTTGGTGTCGGTGGCGTTTGGTTGATGCCGATTCATCCGTCACCAAGTTATCATGGCTATGACGTCGATGATTATAAACAAATCAATGAGGATTATGGAACGCTTGCTGACTTTGATCAAATGATTGAAGCCGCTAACAATAATGATATTGACGTAATCATTGATTTGGTCCTTAATCATTCTTCAAACACTCACCCATGGTTTACCGAAGGATTTAATAATTTTAAGAATGGCAATTTCTCTGTGGACGACAATTCAAACAAAGCTAATTGGTATAATTTCTATTGGGATTCTGGCCAAGTAAAATACGAGGCTGGTTTTGGCGAATGGATGCCAGATTTAAATTTGGACAATCCACTAGTTCGCGAAGAAATCGCATCAATTGCCAAGTTTTGGTTGGACCGTGGAGTTGCTGGTTTTCGTCTTGACGCTGTCACATATTTTTACACGAACGATACACAAGCCTCGATTGATTTCTTAGCTTGGTTTAAAGACGTTGTCAAACAAGAAAATGAAGATGCTTTCATCGTCGGCGAAGCGTGGCGTGAAGAAAATACGGTTGGTCTTTATTATCGGGGCATTGATAGTTTGTTCAACTTTCAAGCTGCAAACACTGGTGGCTACATTATTGATAATATTACATCAAGAACAGGTAGTAATTTTGCCTTTCTTCTAGCAAACACCAACAATAAAATGCAGGAAATTAATGATGATGCCCGTGTTGCTACATTTTTAACCAATCATGATATGGATCGTTCAGCACAAATGTATGTGATGTATATTCCTGAGCGGCAAAAATTAGCTGCTTCAACTTACCTATTAAGTCCAGGAATTCCTTTTATGTACTATGGTGAAGAAATTGGTCTTAAGGGTACAAGAGGTTCGGCAATGACAGATGCTAATCGCCGCCTACCAATGATTTGGCAACGAGGAACTGATCCATGGCGGACAGATGTCCCACCAGGCACGACTTATCCGATGGAAAATCAAGTTAGGGAAGGTGCATTTGATCTTCTGGAAGAGGCTTTCAGTCTCACCAATCACTACAAGAAGGTTTTGAATGTAAGAAATAGTTATCCATGGCTTATTGATGCTCGCGTCGATTTTGTTAATGTCGGAAATAATCTTGTTGGCGCATTAAAAATGGAAAGCAAAGACGGATTGGAAAGTCCGATTACTGTCTTGCACAATTTTGATGGAAATAGCGTAAGTTTGGATCTTAGTCGTATTAATAATCAACAGGAGTTATTCATTGCTCATGATATATTTACCAGCCAAACTAGAACGCAAATAAATGAAGAAACAATTACACTAGCGCCGTTTTCAAGCGTAGTGTTAGAAGAGAGATAAAATTTATGCGTGAAGCAGGAATATTACTAGCAGTAAGTAGTCTACCCTCCTCTTTTGGAATCGGTGACTTTGGGATAGAGGCCCGCGAGTTTTTAAAACTTAGTAAAAAGGCCGGATTCAAATATTGGCAAATTCTCCCCCTTAACCCAGTAGGTTTTGGTAACTCACCCTATCAACCTTATGGCAGCAAACCATTTGATGAAATTTATATTAGTCTCGACCTTTTGGTTAAGGAAAAACTTTTAAAGAAGGTGACTGCCTTAAACGCTAAGGCCGAAAAAGTTGACTACGAAGCAGTTCGTCGTTTTAAGTTAAAACATTTAAGAATAGCGTTTGATAACTATTTAAAAACACGAAAAACAGGATTTTCACGTTTCAAAAAAGCAAACCCATGGGTGTTTAACTATGCAACTTTTGTGACGTTTAAAAAAGTTAATTATTTAAATCAATGGCATTATTGGCCGCAAGAGTTTAAAAATTGGATTAATGATAAAAAGCTAGATTTAAGCCCCTATAGAAATCAAATTGAATTTGAAATGTGGCTTCAATTTATCGCGTATAAACAATGGCAAGACCTTCATAAATACGCCAACAAGCTAGGGATTAGTGTTGTTGGTGATATGCCAATCTATGTTGGCATTGATTCGGTTGATGTTTGGGAAAACGCTGAGGCTTTTCTCCTCGATGACCAATACTTCCCCACACATATTGCTGGGGTACCGCCTGATTTCTTTAGCGCAACTGGTCAAAGATGGGGGAATCCACTTTACGACTGGGAATACTTAAAAAAACACGACTTTGCTTTTTGGAAAGAGCGGCTTGGTTACAATGGAAAATTGTTTGATATGATTAGAATCGATCATTTTCGCGCTTTTGATACTTACTGGAAGATACCTGTAAGTTGTCCGACCGCAATTGAAGGAGAATGGGTTGAAGCACCAGGGTATGAACTATTTGATACACTTTTAGAAGAATTCCCCAATTTAAAAGTAATTGCCGAAGATTTAGGCGATCTACGACCTGAGGTTTTAGTGCTTCGTGACCACTATCAACTCCCAGGTATGGAAATTGTTCAATTCACTTATAACCCATCTAAAATGGATACATTGACCAACAAAAATCGGATTATTTATACTGGTACTCATGACAATCAAACGATGAGAACCTGGTTTAATAGTCAAAACTTAGATTTTAAACGGAAAACTGAAACTGATTTAAATCGCCGCGGTTTTGCCGAATACAATAACGTTTTTGATAAGTTTTTAGCCTATACTTTTTCTAGTAGTGCTGACTTAGCAATTATTCCAATGCAAGATTTACTCGCTCTTGATGATCAAGCGCGTTTTAACACACCAGGAACAATTGGTAGTCCCAACTGGGAGTGGAAGCTTAAAGACTTTGATAAATATAGTAAACGCTTAAAATTCTTGAAAAAGATGATTAAAGCATCGGAAAGAATATAAAAAGGAGGAGTTTATGTTAAAACTTCTAGTAACTGCGATTATCGCTGGCCTCTTATCGATTGGGAGTATGACCAATGACACGAACAGTGCAAATGGTAAAGTCGCAACTGATCAGGGAATTATTCGCAATGTGAATGTTTTCAGTGAACCTTTCGAGGAGACCAATGTTGTTTTTCATTATCACCGTAATGATGGTGAATATGCCAGTTGGGATCTTTGGATTTGGGGCCAAAATGAGGGAGGCGCTGCCTACCAATACACTGGCGAGGATGATTATGGAAAATATTTATTTTTCCCAATATCAACATTTGCTGATCAAACACAAGTCAACTTTATTATTCGTCCAGGAGGATGGTCAACACAAACTGGTGATATTAATGTTCAATACGCTGACTTTGAACTCAAAAGTGATAATGCCTATCACTTATACCTTGTTGATATGGATGAAACGGTCTACGCTAGTCCTGAAGAGGTTACAGCCGGTCGTATTTTAACGGCGGAATTTACTTCATCAACAACAATTGAAGTGGCAACCAATCATCAACAAGCAAACTATGTTTTAAGAGTTGATGGAAATGAAATTAGTAATGGTGTCACTAATGACTTATACTACGCAACGACGTTTAGTTATGTTAGTGAAATAACGATACCTCTAAGTCACACTGTGGATCTAGTGAAGGTTTATACAGTCGAAATCACTTTTGAAGATATTCTAAGTGAAAATAAAACCGCTGTTGTTTCACTTGCTCGTCTTTTTGATGATCAAGTATTTATTGACGAACTTACATATCAAGGCACTGACCTTGGTGTTACCTATAGTGATGAAAAATCAATTTTTAAAGCTTGGGCGCCAACTTCAACTGATTTAAAACTAAGAATATATAACGTTGGGACGCCTGTCTTAATTGATGAAGAAAAGGGCAATGATGAATATAGCGAATACAACTTTGTTCGTGGCGACCAAGGTGTGTGGACAGTTGAGGTCGATGGTGACCTTCATGGCAAATATTATACATTTGTCGCAACAAACGCGGCGGGAACCAACGAATTAACCGACCCCTATGCCCGGGCTTCGGGCGTTAATGGCATTCGGGGAATGATTGTTGACTTTAGTCAAACTAACCCTGAAGGTTGGGATCAAGTCGACTTTAGTGTCAAAAAAGAAACGGAAATTATTCCTTACGAACTTCATGTTGCCGATTTAACCGCGGATGACACATGGAATGGTCAAGAACAAAACCGCAAAAAATTTCTTGGACTAATTGAAGAAGGTACAACCTATACTGAAGGTGATGTAACCGTTAAAACAGGATTTGATCATATCAAAGAACTTGGGATTAATGCCCTACAAATTTTACCATTCTATGATCAACAAAATTCTGAAGTTGATGTTGCATTTAACTGGGGTTACAATCCACAAAATTACAACGTTCTTGAAGGATCATATGCAAGTGATCCTCATGATGGACTAGTAAGAATCAATGAATTCAAACAAGTTGTTAAACGCTACGCTGAAGAAGATATCCGCATTATTATGGACGTCGTCTATAACCATGTTGCAAATATTTCTGGACACTCATTCTCTAAATTAGTTCCAGGTTACTATTTCCGTTATCGCACGACAGGTGCGCCAAGTAATGCAAGTGGTGTTGGTAATGATACTGCAAGTGAAAGAATAATGATGGCTCGGTACATGACCGATTCAACTTATTTCCTTGCCAGTGAATATAAACTAGGGGGGTTCCGCTTTGACTTAATGGGACTTCACACTGTTGAAGCAATGAATATGCTATCCAACAAACTAAGAGCAGACTATCGTGATGACATTGTAATATTTGGTGAAGCTTGGGATATGAAAGATTCGCTAGCCCCTGTAACAAAAACACTATCATCTTATAAAAACATTGATCAAACAGAACGTGTTGGTGCTTTTAATGATAAGATGCGCAATGCGGTTAAGGGTGGCAATGGCGAAACAAGTGCTGGCTTTGTACAAGTACCGGCAACTAGTGTTAATTTTGATATGGAAACTAGTATTCGCAAAGGTTTAGTCGGTAGTTTCTATGGAGCGACCGAGGACCCAACAAAGACCGTCAATTACGTGTCTGTTCATGACAATAACACGCTTTATGACAAAATGATCCTCGCTGGTGCAACTTATGGCTATGATGCCGCACGTCTTCGTCAACAAGCACTTCAAGCTCAAAGCATGGTCTTGACCTCACAAGGAATAAGCTTCCTTCATGCTGGTAGTGAAATGTTACGTTCGAAACCACTTGGTGATGGGGAATATGACCACAACTCTTATATGAGTCCTTATGAGGTGAATTCACTAAAATGGGACGAAAAAATTGATAATTTAGATATATTCAATCAATATGTCAAAATGATTGAATTAAAACGTGATAATGTTGAATTCCAATATTCTACCCGTCAAGCAATTGATGATAATGTAACTGTCGAATTTGGGGAAGAGTTTGGCTACGATAATGCACTTATTCGCATGGTCGTTCGTGGTGAGAACAAAACCTATGTTGTTATATTTGTTGGGGCAACCACACGAGTTAGACTTGATCTTGCTGACCATAAAGTCGTTTTAGACACCAGTGGAACAAAACAAGCTGGTGAATACTTAAGCGATCAATATTCTATTTTTGCCAATACTACACTAATTTTAGAAGTCGCTAGTGAACAACCAACGACCAGTCAACCAGGCACTAGTGAGCCAACAAC
>CAYZOC010000030.1:10689-12132 GCA_964480275.1 uncultured Staphylococcaceae bacterium
GAACCAGTTTCAGAAGAACCAGTAGTAGTCAAACACTGGGTTACGTTCTGGTTAGATACTGTTGGTGGTTTCTATGCTGAAGAAGAGGTCGTACACGGTGAAACCGTTACGATGCCTGAAGACCCAACAAGAGAAGGTTACACTTTCGACGGTTGGTATCTAGACAAAGACTTTGAATTCGCATTTGTCCCAGCGACCCCAATTACTAAGGCGCTAGACATTTACGCAAATTTCACTAAAGATTATGTCCCAGACACAAGAGTTTGGCACTTAATTGGAGACTTCGCAAATACTGATTATGATAACAACTGGGATACCAGTACCGAATCATATGTCAACACAATCATGACGAAAGACGAAGATAGTAACTTATTCTCAATCGAAATTGAAATCGGTTGGATGGGTAAATTCAAGGCTAAAGTTCATGGTGAAGGTTGGGCAAGTGGCGAAGGTCCAACAGAATTTGACTATACAGACTTTGCAGAAGGTACAATTCCTGAATATGTCGTCGAAGGCGATACACGGAATATTCAATTCACCACTGCTGGTCTATATAAAGTTGAAATCGAAACTGACTTAGACGTTATTACCGTTGAACGCTTAGGCGATGCAGTTGGTGAAGGCGTCAAACCTGATCCAGATCCAAACGCAGTCTTAGACTGGGGTATGGTTGGTACAGTCAATAACTGGGGAGAACCAGACAAAGAAAATAATAATGAAGTTTATCCTGATATAGCTCCAGAATACGTTGCTGATCCAGGCTACCACGTTTGGAAAAACGTTTACCTTGAAGAAGGTGCAGAAATTAAATTCCGCACTGATAATTCATGGGGCGTTGAATTAGGTTATACCGAAGGCGTCACACTTCCTGAAGGCATTACAATGGAAATGGAAGGTGAAGCAGGAGCAGAAACTCCAAAAGTCGGAGGCAATCTCCTAGTTGAAACCACTGGATTCTACGCATTTGCAATCCAAAAGGTTGAAGAAGTTAATGTCTTATCCGTCGCTGCAGTTGGCTTCGCATTACGCGGTACCGCTACTGTCGGTGGTTGGGATGCTGACTCCGAAACTCTCGCATTAGTTGATACAACACTTGTCGAAGAAGTAACTACTTATACATACGAAGGAACCTTCGATTTATTAGCTGGTGAATTCAAAGTAAAGACAACCGGTGTTGGCCCATATAATGGTTGGGACAATGCATTTGGCGATGCTGAAGGAAACTTTACAGTTACTGAAGCTGGTAGTTACACTGTTACATTAGTCGTTACATTTGATGAAGAAAACGCAATGTTTGTTGGTGATGCTTCATTTGCTCCTGCAGTTGAAGAACCTGTCGTTGAAGAAACTGTTCTTGATGTTGATACATTAGCTCTTGATGGTGTCAAGTACGATGATTCCAACTTCACTGGCGCAACTGCCAAAGTGTACAATGGAATCAAT
>CAYZOC010000031.1:0-1551 GCA_964480275.1 uncultured Staphylococcaceae bacterium
CTTGTTACTGGTACTTCGCTCGTCGTTGGTTGTTCACTTGAACTAGTTGTTCCACAGCCAGCAAGTGTTGCCACAACCGCAGCAAAAATAGTAAAACTTAATCTTTTTTTCATTCTTTTTCTCCTATTTATTTTTCTATATAGTTGCCAAGACGACCATAAGCTTCATCGATTGCTTTTTGTGGTGTAATTCCTTGGAGAACTTTACCAATAATATATGAAACTTCGTCACGGATTTGGCTTGATCCAACAAATGCTGGATCGACAAACTTAATCCACTCTTTTTCGGCGTCCATATAGTCATCATTGTTAGTAATCGCAGTGCCAAGCACAGAAACTTGTTTTGCTGTGTAATTGGTTGTATCACCATTCAAGAAGTTTTGATATTCTTCACTCTCTTGAGCGGTTTTTGTCACTGGAAAGTAACTTGTTTTACGACTAAATTCGGCGTTTCTTTCAACTGTTAAATAACGAAGGAGTAACCATGAGGCTAATTCTTCATCGGCATTTCTACGATTGAAGAGCCCAAGGTTTGTTCCTTGTGAGATAACATATTTATGATTAGCATCACGGTATAGAATTGGGTGAATGCTAACATCAAACGGATAGTCCATGGTATCAGGAATGTTTTCTTGAACACCAGCGGAACTAGAGATAGTTAAAACGGTTTTACCATGTTTGAATGGTGTACTGGCAAATAATGCTTCACCATGTGTGGTAGGGATACCAAGAATACGGGCATCACCTAAATTTTTAATAAAAGTTAAACCATCAAGTACTGCTTGTGAGTCAAAACGGATATAACCTTCACGAATATTATCGCCTTTTTCGGTGTAGACACCACCCCATTGACGAACGAGGGTAATAAAGAAGTTATCAGTGGAGTCCCAGTTGAATGGAACAAAGTTTGCTTCGGTAACGCGAGTGAAATCAAACATGACTTTAGCTTCACCAACATCATCAACTGAAACAGCTTCATAACCACCACCATCTTTTTCGACGACGATTTTACCAAAGTAGCCTTCTTGTTTGGCTAAGACTTTGACGCGCGCGCCAATTGTGGCAAGTTCATCCCAGGTTTCTGGAACTTTTACCGTGTTATCAAGGTAATTCATCACTTCAAAGAATGATTGGTTGGCAACCATGATTTCCGTTGATTTGTTAAATGGCAGACCCATTGTAACTCCAGGGAATAAATCTTGGTTTTCATTGAGATAATCTTGATAGAAATCATCAATATCGACACCATAATCAGGATTATCGATATAGTTGTTGAGTGGTTTCATGATGTTTGAGTTGATGTAACTAGCAAAGTGATCAGGATAACCATTGGCGATATGTGGGAAAGATTGGTTGGCGACTGAAAGATCAATCGCTTGCTTTAGGTTGTCATATCCACCTTGAGTTTCGTAGAGAACGTCAATACTTGGATATTTTTCTTGGAAATCTTCAAGCATTGGTTCAAGAACGCCATTAACAGCTCCACCAAATCCTGTCCAAAATCTAATTGTCGCCGTAGGAACTTCGAAATCGGGTTCAGAAGGAATCGTTG
>CAYZOC010000031.1:1651-11863 GCA_964480275.1 uncultured Staphylococcaceae bacterium
CAAAATCTAATTGTCGCCGTAGGAACTTCGAAATCGGGTTCAGAAGGAATCGTTGAGTTCCCATCAGATGTTGTCGGATCTTCTGAATTGCTCGGTGTTGAAGTTTGACTTGAAGTCGATCCACAACCAGCAAGTACTGATACCATCAACGCTGATGTTATGAACATTAATGTTCTTTTGTGCATAGTGTATGCTCCTTTCAAATATATTATATCTAAACTTACAAGTTTAGTAGTATAAGATGATTAATCTAGCCTTTAATACCACTACGTGAGACACCACGCATGATATATTTTCTAAAGAAGATAAAGACAACAAATAATGGCGCACTAATAATCATCGAACCGGCAATTTTAACCGTATCAAAACTACGATAATCACTGTTGAATAAGCTCATCAACCCGTTACTAACAAGTTGCATCGACCAATCAACATTGAAGAATTCACGTAGGAGTGGGTTTGTTCCCGGAGCGATTAATGTCGGCCATACAAAGGCGTTCCAACTACCCATGACGTTAAGGATGATAATCGTCACAATAGTCGGCATACCTAGAGGAATCATAACCCTCCATAAGTAGCGGAATTCACCATAACCATCGACCTTAGCAGCCAGGAATAATTCGTTAGGAATTTGTTGGAAAGTTTGTCTTAATTGGAAGATATAGAAAACACTAACACCATGAACAAAAATTAGTGGGAAGAAAGTGTTACGTAAACCTTCCGATAGGAATGTGTCATTTTGGAAAAGACCTGTCACCGTTGCGTAGTTGGTAATCAACATCATTTCCCCTGGAACCATCATCGTCGCAAGTAAAAGCGCAAATAGGGCGTTCTTACCCTTGAAATCGAGTCGGGCAAAAGAAAACGATGTCATGACGGTTGTAATGACAGTAAATACCGTTGAAACCGTCGCCACAATAAATGTATTAATAAAATACGGCGTAAAGTCAACTTGACGTCCACCCATGACGAGAATTAGGTCACGAGGAATAAGATCGAAGCCAGCTTGACCTTCGGTAACACCGCCAAGAATAATCCGGAAGTTAACAAATGAGGGGTTGGTCGTAATAATACTCACAGCTCCATAGTCAACAGCACGATTATATGAGGTCGGATCAGTCAGTGAAGTTGAAATCATAAATATAAATGGCGCCAACATCACGATTGCAAAAAATGTTAGGAATGTGTAGAGAAGGATTTTTACTAGCAGTGCTGCTGTTTTATACTGCTTGAGTTTTTCATATGAAGGAGTAAACCTTTCGTCATTTTCGGGACGAGCAGCTTTCTTGGCTTCAATTTCGGCAAGAGCAGCTTTTTCTTCTTCGTTTAAGGTTGATTCAAGATCAACATTTTTATTATTGTTTTCCATTATTGCTCCTCCCCCTTAATAGTGAACCCTTCGTTTTGATACTTGCATTTGCACAAGCGTAATTAGTAACACAAGAATTAGCAGGACGAAAGCCCCCGCTGCTGCTCGTGGAAGATCACTCGAACGATAGGTATAAATATAACCAACAACTGTAATCCATAATTTACCATCAGAGCCACCAAAGTTAGTTGGACCAGATCCAACAACCGAAACAATGTTTGAATACATTTTAAAGGCGCCAATAAATGATGTAACAGTAATGTAGAAGATTTGTGGACTTAAAAGTGGAACCGTGATTTTTGAGAAAATACGTGCTCTTCTTGTGCCATCAATCTTCGCGGCGTCGTAATATTGCTTGTCAATTGTGGCTAGACCACTCATAAAGACAAGAATTTTAAACGCCATACCCGCCCAAATAGATTGAGCGATAAGGACAACACCCATATTAAACTTTGAAGCCTCGCGTGAGAGTATACCTGAATAGTCAATCCATACTGTTGGTTGTCCACCAAAGGCCTGAATGATTTGGTTCATAATACCGCCTGGTTCTGGTGAGAATAAGACGTTAAATACCATCCCAATCGCGATTGCGTTGGTGACGTATGGGAGAAAGAATACAGTTTGGAAGAACCCTTTGAGGGGTTTAATTGAATTAAGCGCGACTGATAATAGTAGCGCGATAATAATCGTTAACGGAACACTAATCGATGTTAGGATTGCCGTATTTAATAATGCTTGATGGAAAATACGGTCTGTAAGCACGAGCTCAAAACTCTTAAATGAAAATCTTGGTGCATTAGGTGGGGTAAAAATTTCGCCTAACACTGGATCATAATAAGGTTCAAGTCCTGATTGACGTAAAAGTTCGAAGAAACTTGAGAAAGCAAACGAACCCTTACCAGACACAAAGCGAAAATCTTCGATAAACGCAATGATCGCCGTATTAATCATCGGATAGAAAGTAAAGAATGTTAGAAAGAATAATGCTGGAAGTAGTGAAATTAGCACCTTAACCCAAATTGGGATATTTCTTCCTTGTCTAATCTTCATTGGGCGCTCGGCATTAGCACCACCTAGATTTAGACTTGTTTCACTACCGTTTTTTAAGTCAGCGGGTTTATCAGCATCTTTTCTGAAATAATTGATTTTAATCATATTTCATCCTCGAAGTGAATTACTTCACCCTTTCGCCGCTTAATTCGAATACATAATACCGTTTTGGGTAAACTGTAATAACGTCTGATTTAACTTGATGCCGTTGTTCAGCTGGAATGATAATACGAATTGAACTTGTTTGTCCAAGAACATTACCAACGATGGAAATGTCACGGCCAATATGTTCGATAAATTTAACATTAACTTCAATCCCAGGATTGTCGTTTTTTTCAATTGTGAATGACTCTGGACGAACGCCAATCTTGACTGGACGATTTGTTCCAGCTTCAATAATTAAGGCCCCGACTTTTTCTTCGAAGTCACTAATTTCAGCGCGATATCCCCGGTAGACTATTTTGTCGTAGATATATTTGATTGATAAGTTTTCAGGCTTTGCTTGAACAACAACTTGATCATCAGTAATTCGTTTTTCTTTTTTACCAAAAACGTCTTTAATGTTAGCAAGCGATTGTTTGAAATCAAACCCGCGTTTTTCTTCGACGGTTTCTTTAACTTCTTCTTCCTCGGCAACATTATATTCTTCACCTAAGTCCGCAAAGAATACTTTTTTGCTTTCCTTATAGCCACCAGCAACAGCGATGTCATAAATTCTATCATCAAGCAGTGAGAATTCGCCTTTGCCCTTTAAGAGGCCTTTTTCGAATTCATTACCATTGAGATAGATGACACTTCCTTTTAATTCGCCTTCAAAAATGTTGATAGCGGGCGAACCCAAGAACTTAGCAACAAAAAGATTGGCTGGTTCTTCATAAACAGTTTGTGGTTCATCAATTTGATTAACGACACCTTTTTTCATAACAACGATAAAGTCTGAAATACTCATGGCTTCTTCTTGGTCATGGGTAACGAAAATCGTTGTAACACCGGTGCCACGTTGAATCCGTTTAATCTCTTCACGAGTTTGTAAACGAAGACGGGCATCTAAGTTTGATAGTGGTTCATCGAGCAACAATACTTGGGGGCGCTTTGATAAGGCCCGAGCAATTGCAACCCGTTGTTGTTGACCACCAGATAATTCCTTAGGTTTACGGTCGAGCAATTCACCAATACCGACAATGTCGGCCATTTGTTGAACAATTTCTTCCATTTCAGCCTTGTCTAATTTTGGCCGCACGTTTTCAAGTGGGAACTTGATATTTTCCCGGACAGTAAAGTGTGGGTATAGCGCATAGTTTTGGAAAACTAAGCCAATACCACGGTTTTCTGGTGGGACTTCTGTAACATCAGTTTCACCAAACCAAATTTTCCCTTCGGTTGGCACATGAAGACCGGCAATCATATATAATGTCGTTGATTTGCCACAACCAGATGGTCCTAAAAGACCAACTAACTTTCCGTCAGGAATGATAAAATTCATCTGATCGACAGCCTTAACTACTGGGCGATTCCCAGATTTGAAGTGCTTCGATAGATTATCCAATCTAACTTCCATATTTCCTCCTGCAGTTTTCTGCTTTATTATTTATAATAACATAGTCCGACAATGTTTAACAATTGCAGCCATGCTAGTAGCGTATTGTATTTAAACAAATAGAGTAACACTCAAATCATATCTTATAATTATAAACATTTAGCCCCTAATTGTTAAGGTTTTTTTCTTCAAATAATTCTTGGCTGATACTCTCTTGGCGATGACGTATTTTTACAAGATTTTTTGCTCGGCGAATATTGTAGTATTTCTCTTCACTGGCATCACGATAAATCACACTTTTCTTCTTATCAAGCACCACCGTGAAAGCAACAATATCAGCAAGACTCTTACCCTTTTTCGAAAACATAAAAAGCATCGAAACAAGTGATATCGGAATAATAAATAGCAAATAGTAGAGTAAAAAGCCGGTCAAACCCCGGAAAAAGGCTTGTTGTTTGGTCAAATTATAACCATATTTATTGGCCATTGTTGTATTTGTTAATAACTTACCTAAGCTAACACCATCCTTATTTAGGAGTGGAACAATTAACATCAGTGGAAGTGCTGAAACAATAAATGATACCGCAAGTGTAACTAGCGATATTCCAATAAACTCATAGGTAGCATTCACTAAGTCAGGATAGCGATATAATTCATCCAAAGCATTATCAAACGCCAGAATATAAAATCGCTCGGCACTAATTTCAAATCCTGGTTTGATTGCAACTTGCCAAGGACTCTCTTCATCAAGGGCAACACTAAAATCAAAAGGCGAACCATCGGCTCCGCGGTCGAGAATAAAATCATAATAATCATCAACGCTATTATAATTTTTGCTATCACTTTCGTTTAGGAGTGGACTATAACCACGAACATATTCTTGGTTCTCCTCGTCATAGCGATCAACATAAAAGGCATAGAGTGCTTTGGGAAACTTCTCTTCATCTTTTATTTCAACATAAGAATTATCACTATCTAGTTCATAAAGACCACTAAGAGTTGTAATCACAGTTGTCTCATATGCCGCCTGTCTTAGACCAAGATTATTGGCAACAGGGAAAGCAATAAAAACAGCGACAAATGACATAATGATAAACGTAAAAACAAGGTCGATTACGGCCGCTAAAACTCGTCCAGGCCCACTTTTTCTCGTGAGCCGCGCACGAACGTCTTCTTCAATATTTTGTGCTAATTTTTTTTCAATATCTTTATTCATTAATGTTTATTTAGTGCTAAATTCATCTGGGTGATTTTTAACATACTCTTCGGGTTGATTGTAAATTGTACTCTTTCCGTCATCAATCACCCTCGTACCGGCAATATAATCATGAATCGCTCGAAGCTTCTTGGAAAACACCGTAGTTGTGAGCGAAACAAAAATAATTATCAGCGCAATAAGTATATTAATTTCTAGTGAAAGGATATATAAAAGTAGAAAGGCGATAAATCTAATTAGCGTTGGTGCCCAACCGATACGATAACCATAACGATCGGTTACAGCCAACTTTAATAGTTTCTTTCCTAACGTTTGTCCGTTTCGTAAAAATAAGGGGAGGGCAAGATAGACGACACTGCCACCGATGACAAAGAGCATTGAACTCTCAATTAGGAGCAAATTATTAATTGCTCTCGTCGCATCGTTTTGATTGAAAAGACCAATGGCTGCGCTATATATTCCTACATTATATTCAGCAATATCTTGTGGGGTTGTTGTACTCTTGATGCTGACATTCGCTGGAAGAAAGTCATCATAGACAACTTCATCTTCACTTGTCGCAACAGATGAAGGACGGATGATTGAGACGCCATCTACCACTACCAATGGTTGATAAAGTGAATCTTCAGTGTTGATTTTTAACACTGTCGTCAAATACCATTCATGTGTATATGTATCCTCATCGATGAAGTAATTGCGATACATGTAGTCGGTATAAAATAAATAGGTTGCCTTGGCATAGTTTTCAACTTCAACACGGTAAACTCCATCAATGGTTACAACTTCGACCTCGTCAATATTACTATAATCACTAGCTAATTCTTGATCGAGTTTAACAAGGTTAGACTTCTTTTGTTCTTGCGTAAGTTGCGTGTTAAGTTCTTGATAGTTTGTGACCGCACTAAGAATAGGCCGTGAGGCTAGCCCAAGAAGGGCATAAAGAATAAAAAGAAAAACGAGGTCGAGTAAGACCGCGCCAAAGCGCCGAAAAATTGGTGCTGGTAGCGCATCATAATTTTCGATAAAATCTTGTTTTGATTGATTATTAAATAAATTCATGAGTATATCCTTACTATCACAATAATATATGATACTATCGTTTACCTAAAAAAACAACAAAAAAAGCCCCCCGAAGAGGGCTTCTAATTAATAATAATTAATTACTTTAAGATTTCGATAACGGTACCAGCACCAACGGTACGGCCACCTTCACGAATTGAGAACTTGGTTCCGTTTTCAATCGCGACTGGGTGAATTAGTTCGACTGTTAATTCAACAGTGTCACCAGGCATAACCATATCAACACCAGTTGGAAGAGCAACGACACCAGTAATGTCAGTTGTACGGAAGTAGAATTGTGGACGGTAGTTGCTTAAGAAAGCTGTATGACGGCCACCTTCTTCTTTGGTAAGGACATATACTTGAGCGGTAAACTTGGTATGAGGTTTAACTGAACCAGGTTTTGCTAAAACTTGACCACGTTGAACTTGATCACGGGAAACGCCACGTAAGAGCGCACCAACGTTATCACCAGCTTGGGCTTGGTCGAGTAATTTTCTGAACATTTCTAAACCAGTAACGACAGTGTTTTGTGTGGCAGTAATACCAACAATTTCAACTGGATCGTTTAATTTAACGGCTCCACGTTCGACACGGCCAGTGACGACGGTTCCACGGCCAGAAATGGTCATGACGTCTTCAATTGGGAGTAAGAATGGGAGATCGGTTAAACGTTCTGGGTCTGGGACGTAGTTATCAACAGCATCCATAAGTTCAAGAATTGTTTTTTGTGCTTCTGGTTTGCCATCAAGGGCATCACGAGCAGAACCACGAATAATTGGTGTATCATCACCTGGGAAACCATAACTTGTTAAGAGGTCACGGACTTCCATTTCGACGATATCAACTAATTCTGGGTCATCGACGAGGTCGACTTTGTTTAAATAGACAACAACATATGGAACACCAACTTGACGAGCAAGAAGAATGTGTTCACGAGTTTGTGGCATAACACCATCAGTAGCGGCGACGACAAGAATCGCGCCATCCATTTGTGCAGCACCGGTAATCATGTTCTTGACATAGTCGGCGTGCCCTGGACAGTCAACGTGCGCATAGTGACGTTTTTCTGTTTGGTATTCAATGTGTGATGTGTTAATTGTGATACCACGAGCTTTTTCTTCTGGAGCTGAGTCAATTTGTGAATACTCCATGACTGTTGCACCACCAGTGATCGCGAGCGTTTTGGTGATGGCCGCGGTTAATGTGGTTTTACCATGGTCAACGTGACCGATAGTACCAATATTAACGTGGACTTTACTTCTATCGAATTTTGCTTTTGCCATAATATTTCCTCCTTAGTTATATTTCGTTAGCATTTAACGATTTAATCTTATAGCAAGTTTATAAATATTTCAACATTAACAGGTTAATACTGAATATTTGAAGTCGAGATTAACGAGCGGAAACGCCGTTCTTTTTGATGACTTCCTCCGCGACATAGCGTGGACATTCACCATAGTGTGAGAATTGCATTGAGTAGTTACCACGACCTTGGGTAAACCCACGGAGATCAGTAACATATCCGAACATTTCTGATAGTGGTACTTCGGCATCAATAACTTTGGCGTTACCTCTTTGGGTTTCGCCTGTCATTTGGCCGCGCCGGCGAGCAATGTCACCTAAGACGTCACCATAGTATTGTTCAGGAACGGTAATTTCGACTTTCATGATTGGTTCAAGTAAGATTGGTGAAGCTTTCTTGGCCGCTTCTTTTAAAGCGAGTGATGCAGCGATTTTATAAGCAGATTCACTACTATCGACATCGTGATAACTTCCGTCGAAGAGTGTTGCTTTAATATCAATAACTGGATAACCGGCGACAAGGCCACGTTCAAGTGAATCTTTTAAACCTTCATTAGTCGGTTTGATAAATTCACGGGGAACAGAGCCACCAACAATTGCGTCAACGAACTCATAACCCTTACCTGGGTTAGGTTCGAATTTAATCCAGACGTGACCATATTGACCACGACCACCAGATTGTTTGACATACTTACCTTCACATTCGGCTGTGCCACCAAGGGTTTCACGATAGCCGACTTGTGGGGCACCAACGTTGACAGAGACATTGAATTCACGACGAAGACGATCGACAAGAATATCAAGGTGTAATTCACCGACACCGGCAATAATTGTTTGGCCGGTTTCAGGCGAGGTGTGAACCTTAAATGTTGGATCTTCTTCTGCTAGTTTGAGTAAACCAGCGGTCATTTTTTCTTGATCTCCCCGTGTTTTTGGTTCGACGGCTTGTTCAATAACTGGTTCTGGGAACACCATTCTTTCAAGAATGACTTTGTTCTTATCTTCACAAATGGTATCACCTGTGATTGTGTTTTTAAAACCAACAACTGCGCCAATATCACCAGCTTTAAGTTCATCGACTTCTTCGCGGTGATTTGAGTGCATTAAGACAAGACGAGCAATCCGCTCCTTCACGCCTTTTGTTGAGTTGTAAACGTAGGAACCAGCCTTGATTGAGCCCGAGTAAACACGGACGTAGGCTAGACGACCAATAAATGGGTCAGTAGCAATTTTGAAGGCAAGTGCAGCTAATGGTTCATCAACATCACTATGGCATTCAATTGCCGTTCCATCTAATTTCTCACCCTTAGCGGGTGGAACATCTATTGGACTTGGGAGGTAGTCAACAACGCCATCAAGCAGTAATTGAACACCTTTGTTTTTATAAGCACTTCCAGCGAATACAGGGAAGAATTGACCAGTTAAAACCGCTTTACGGATAACTGATTTGATTTCTTGAACTGTAAGTTCTTCGCCTTCTAAATACTTCATCATGAATTCATCATCAAATTGCGAGATTGCTTCAAGTAACTTGGCTCTAAATTCTTCAACCTTAGTGCTTAATTCACTTGGAATTTCAACTTCGGTTGGACCATGATTAGAATCACTATCATATGTCCAGGCTTTTAGTTCGATTAGATCAACCACGCCAATAAAGTTTGATTCAACTCCAATTGGGTATTGAACAGCCGCTGCATTAGCCGCTAGACGTGAATGTAGAGTTTCTACACTCATTTCAAAGTCAGCACCAATCGCGTCCATCTTGTTGACAAATACGATACGAGGAACACGATATTTTGTTCCTTGACGCCAAACTGTTTCAGTTTGTGGTTCAACACCACTCTTGGCATCAAGCACCGTCACAGCACCATCAAGGACACGAAGTGAACGTTCAACTTCAACGGTGAAGTCGACGTGCCCTGGAGTGTCAATAATATTAACACGGTTGCCCTTCCAAAATGCTGTTGTGGCCGCACTAGTGATAGTAATGCCGCGTTCTTGTTCTTGCGCCATCCAGTCCATTGTTGCTGCCCCGGAATGGGTTTCCCCAATCTTATGAATCTTTCCAGTATAGTAAAGAATCCGTTCAGTTGTGGTTGTTTTTCCGGCGTCAATATGGGCCATGATTCCGATATTGCGCGTATGAGCTAGGTCATAATTTTTGATTTCAGTTTTTGTATCAGCCATTATTCCCTCCTCTAGTAACGATAGTGCGCGTAAGCTTTATTTGCTTCGGCCATCTTGTGTGTATCATCGCGTTTTTTCACTGATGCACCACTTCCGTTTGCGGCATCAATAATTTCTCCGGCTAGTCTTTCTTCCATAGTCTTTTCATTGCGAAGCCGTGAATAGTTTACTAACCATCTTAGCCCTAATGTTGTTTTCCGTTCTGGTGTAACTTCAGTTGGTACTTGATAGTTTTGACCACCAACTCGACGCACTTTTAATTCGACTTCTGGCATAATATTGCTAATTGCGGTTGCGAAGACATCCATGGCTGGTTGGCCGGTTTTGGCTTCAATCCGTTTAAAAGCGTTGTATAAAATTGTTTGGGCAACACCGCGTTTGCCGTCAAACATAATTTTATTAATTAGACGTGTAACAAGTTTTGAATTATAAAGTGGATCTGGTAACACATCGCGTTTGGCTACATTTCCTTTACGTGGCATATAAATT
>CAYZOC010000032.1:0-11366 GCA_964480275.1 uncultured Staphylococcaceae bacterium
CTCAAACGTACGCGTCTACCATTCCGCCATGGCTGCATAACGTGATTAATTATAAGTGATAAATTAAGAAAAAACAAGACTATGAATAATATTTTTCACTAGTTTCTAAACCCTTATCACTCTTATCGCGGTCTAAGTGTTTTGTATCAACTAAAAGTAGGGCGATAATAACGATATTTATTGTTGACGCGATAACCAAATTTCCATTTCCAATCGATGGAAAATACCAACCACCCAGCGCAAAATTAGCATAGGTTATTAAACCCGATAGTTGCGATAATATGACAAGATGCCATCTTCCTTTAATAGTAAAAGCGTAGAGGAGTAAAAGCACTTCAGCCATATAGAAATATCTTTCATGCATGTGCGGGAGTAAATACGGCACAAGTATAGAAAATATTGCGCCTAAAAGTACAATTGAACGAGCATTTACTCGGATGTTTTCCTTATAGAAGTAGTAAATAACGACAACACATACCAAAAGAGTTAGTCCAAGGGCAAATGGACTAATAAAGGGCGATAACTTAGTATTGATTCCATAAAGGAATGCATATAAGGATCCGGCATTTAATGTGATGCTATAGTAGGTAGAACTAAGTGCAAGGTGATGGTTGATTGGTGTCATAAAGCTCATACCGGCGATATAGCTAGGTAGATAAGTTAAAAATACAACAAACAAAGGAATCAATAGGTAGCGTAAACTATATTTGCGTTTTAAAAATAGCCAACCTACAATTGGTAAAATAAATACTATTTGTAATTTTATACTTAAGGCAAGACCAACAAATAACATCGCGGTTTTTGGCCGATTTTTAATGATAAAGTAAAGCATCCAAACCGCCATAGAACCATAAATAACATCAATTTGTCCCCAAATTGCGGAGTTAATGATAAAGGTTGGTAAAATGAGACCTAACAAATATATAATCACTAGTGACACTTTGTTGTTAGTAAATACGCTCAGTGTTTTTAAAAGACCAAAAGCAAGGGCAAAGTCAAAAATATAACTAATTAACTTAACAACAGCAAGTTCGGAAATTGGCAAGTAACTAAATATTGCTAGTAAAAAGTAGTAAAAAACCGGGTAATTTCCATAAACAATTGAGATGACGGGACTAGTAAATTCAACACCATATGGATAGTCTTTTATTGCAGTTTGATAATGGCTAATAGGAATTTGATCAAGCGATGCTAAACCTCCATTATCACGGATATAGCGAACCCAAGGTTCTAAAAACCAATAACTATCACCGCTAACAATCGGAATAACAGCGATGCGAACAATCAAGGCACCAATCGAAATAAATAGTATCATGAGTAAAAAGTGATTCTTATTGAAGAAATCGATTATTTTATTGGCGACACGATCAAAAAAGCCGCTAGTGAATGTAACTATCTTTTGAAAATAATCAAACAATTTTTTATAGGTCTTTTTCATTATCAGTTTGTTCCTTATTCACTTTTTTTGGTTTGAATAAAAGTAATTTTCTAGATATATAATTATAAACAAGAACAACTAAAGTCGCAAATCCAAACACAACGAGGAACCAGAAGAAATTTTGATTAAAGGGAATAATTAAATTACCAAGTTCTTTGATGCCTAAATTGATGATAAAACCAATGAAACTCAAACCAACAAAAGCAAGAAAACCAACAATAGAGCGGCTTGTTTTTTTGTTTTCGACATCAATAAATACGACAAGAATCGATAGAACATAGTTTACGATGACACCGAAAGTAAATCCCATCAATGTCGAAACCAAAACCGATTTTGTTACAGCGATAAATCCAAGCAAAAGAAGCTTATCCATCGATGTATAGATAATGTACTGGAAGAGACTAGATACTGCCAAATCAACTAGTGTAGCAACACCACCAACAATCGCAAAGCGAAGTATTTCCATCATTAATGGCTTATTTTTAAATAATTTTTTCATAATAGTTCCTTAGAAAATGATTGTAATAAAAGTAAAGTATAGCACTAAAACAACAATGTCGACAGTTGTTGTTACAAGAGGATTAGCCATCAGTGCTGGATCTAGTTTGACCATCTTAGCAATAATTGGCAGCGTAGCGCCAACTAATTTGGCAATTGTAATAGCGACAAATAGCGTGAGTGAAATCACGAGACTTATCTTTGTGATCTCAAGCCACCATCCGTTGCTCCATTTACTCAAAATAACATCATTAATTGTGCTGAGATTAACAATTCCCACGATAAACTCTAGGAAAATCATTAGAAACGCAAATAGGGCGACTAAAAGCCCAACAAAAAAGGCAATTTTTAATTCTTTCCAAATAATAAGACCATATTCGTTTTTATCATATTCACGTAAAGTAATACTCCTAGTTACAAGTGCTGCACTTTGGGTGCCAGAATTACCTGCCGTGTTGAGTAAAAGAGGAATAAAAGTCGACATGATGAGAACACTTGCAATACTTGCCTCAAAACGGTTGAGCACAAAAGTCGAAAATGCGCCTAATACCATTAAGATTAAGATCCAAGGCGAGCTACTTTTTACTAGTGTTAGAACATTTGATTCACGATAACTTTTTTCTAGTGGACGGACGGCCGCCATTTTTTCGATATCTTCACTAGCCTCATCACTAATAACGTCAATGATGTCATCAACAGTAATAACACCAACAAGCTTTTGATCACTATTAAGTACTGGTAGCACATTGCGATCATAGCGTTGGAATATTTCCGCTACATGTTCCTGATCATCATTAACCTGAACAGTAATAAAATCTTTTTCACAAACATCACCAATTTTTTGCTCAGACTTTGCAAAAATTAAGTCTTCAATGTATAAGACTCCGACAAGATTTCGCCGATTATCAATTACAAAGGTTGAATGAATTGTGACGGCATCTTTACCAATAAGTCTAATGCGTTCCAACGCTTCTAATACTGTCAAGTTTTCTTTTAACTCAATAAATTCACGAGTCAAAATTGATCCAGCAGTTTCAGGTTTATAATTTAGCAAAAGATTAATGTCATTACGTGTTTCTTTGTCGGCTTTATCTAGTACCTTGGCGACAAGGTTAGCGGGCATATCTTCTAGAAAGTCCGCAATGTCATCTGTAAAAGTATTTTCAATCAACTCCATTACTTGTTTGTCAGTAAAAAGGTTAAGAAGACTTTCTTGAACTTCTTGCTTGAGAAATGTAAATACTTCAGCGGTGTAGTCGCTCTTAACTGTTTTAAAAACAAACAGTAAATCTACTGGCGCGAGATAATCACCAATTTCAGCAAAGTCAACAGGTTCTAACTGCTCACAAAATTCACGCAAATCTTTAATCTTTTTTGCGTTAATAAGTTGTTTTAATTCTAATTCTTTTTGTTCAAAGTCAATAATCATAATCGTGTACCTAAAATATTATACTCTATAAAGTTATGTTATTACATAAAAGTGGGCAAAATGATATTTAAAGTTAATATTTGTGCTATAATTTTTAGCGAGAAGATTAAAGGAGTTATTATATGCGCAAAGTATTAGTCGAAATTTCCGCCCGTCACATTCACGTCTCACAGCAAGACCTTGAAGTTTTGTGTGGAAAGGGTGCTCAACTTGTTAGTCGAGCACCATTAAGTCAACCTGGTCAATTCGTTTCCACTACAAGATTGACGATTGTCGGGCCACGCTCACAAATGGAACGTGTTTCAATCCTTGGACCATGTAGGGGCCGTAGTCAAGTCGAAATTAGTCTCACTGACGCCCGGGCCTTAGGTGTAAGCGCGCCAATTCGAGAAAGTGGCGATATTGATGGAACACCGGGAATAAAGTTGATTGGTCCCGCTGGTGAATTAGAATTAAAAGAAGGTTTAATCATTGCTAAACGTCATATTCATATGACAAGTAAGGATGCCGAGGAGTTCGGTGTCAAAAATGGTGAAATTGTCGGCGTTAAAATTGAAAATACAGATCGCTCACTAGTTTTAAATGATACAGTAATTCGTGTCCGTGATGACTTTGCTCTTGCAATGCATATTGATACAGATGAAGCAAACGCCGCCGGTTTAGTTGGCAGTGGATTAGGCGAAGTTATTAAATATAATTAATTATTAGTTGCGTTGACAACCCGATTAATAAGCTCTAAAATAGTTAGTACATACCTTATTAAGAACTACATCCAGGGTAATGATGTAGTAGCAACTCTCCTAGGGAGTAAGTGCTAACCCAAGCAGTTTATCACTGAGCAATAAGGGAAAGTCAATTTATATAAATTACTTTCCTCAGTGAAAGTAATTTTTTATTAGAAACGAGGAATTTTATGAAATTACAACATTTATTTACAAGTGAATCAGTCAGTGAAGGACACCCTGATAAAGTTTGTGATCAAATAAGTGATGCAATACTTGACGCAGTATTAGCACTCGACGAAAATGCCCGTGTTGCCTGTGAAACTTTTGCCACAAAAGAGTATGTTTTAATAAGTGGTGAAATAAGTGCAAAAGAACATCCGGATTATGTGTCAATTGCGCGCAAAGTTTTAAAAGACATTGGATATATCGATAAAAATTTAGGGATTGGTGCCGATAGCTGTGTGATCGAGACGAGAATCAATAATCAAAGTGAGAATATTGCTATTGGTGTTGATCGCGGAAATATCGAAAATCAAGGGGCTGGTGACCAAGGCATCATGTTTGGCTATGCAAGCGATGAAAATCAAGGTTTTATGCCTTTAGCGATAGTAATTGCTCACAAGTTAGTGCGTACCGCTAGTCAGATGCGCAAACTAGGTGATTTTAATGGTGCTAGACCAGATATGAAGTCGCAAGTAACAATCGACTACTCTAATCCGAGAAAACCTAAAGTACACACGATTTTAATGTCAGTTCAGCACGAAGAAAACATTGATTTAAAAGATTTTTATCGATTTATTCATGAAAAAATAATGATTCCCGTTGTGGAGTCGTTTGACTTGAACACTGATTTCAAGGTTCTTATTAATCCAACGGGACTATTTACCATAGGTGGTCCTCATGGGGATACTGGACTGACTGGCCGTAAAATAATTGTTGATACTTATGGAGGCTACGCTCGCCATGGAGGGGGCGCCTTTAGTGGCAAAGACCCAAGTAAAGTCGATCGTAGTGGGGCATATATGGCAAGATATATTGCAAAAAACTTAGTGGCAAGTGGAGTTGCTCGCCGTTTAGAAATCCAACTAGGTTATGCAATTGGAATTGCTGAGCCTCTAAGTATATCAATTATGACCTTTAAAACTGGTCGTTACGATGATAGTGTGATCCTCGAAATAATTAATAAACTATTTGATTGTCGTCCAGGTATGATTACCCAAAAGTTTAATTTAAATAGACCGACATTTAAGTATCAAGATATCGCAACTTATGGTCACTTTGGCCGTCAAGATTTAAACCTTCCTTGGGAAGAATTAGACAAAGTTGATGAAATAAAAGCACTATTAAAAGACTATCCGCTTAAAAAAACACATAAATAATAAGCACTTACATTCATTCTTTTCATGAAAGTTTTTGTCTTATACTATATTTCCATTCAATTTTTATTTAGAATATAGGTAAGAGACAATCATAAAAATATTCATGAAAGGAGCAAATTTATGAAATTCCAAATTGTCGGTAAGAATATTGTGGTTACTGATGCGATCAAGTCCGCAATAGAAAAGAAGTTGTCGAAGATGGATAAATATTTTATCATCGATGACAATGTATTATGTCGGGCCCTCGTCCGAAGCTACAAAGTCGGAGCCAAGGTTGAAGTAACAATCTTCACACCTCACATGGACTTCCGCGTTGAAGAGCAAGACGAAGACCTCTATGTTGCAGTTGATAAATCTATTGATAAACTAGAACGACAAATGCGCAAACTTAAAACTCGCCTTGATCGGCGCAATAAAATGAGTTTAGGTGAATCGCTTGCGATGGAAAATATACAAGCAGAAGTAGATGAAGATGATGATAATGTTGTGAGAATCAAATCAATCTTCCTCGAACCAATGGACTTAGACGAAGCGATTACGAGAATGGAATCCTTAAATCATGCATTCTTCTTGTATCTAGACAGTGAAGATAGTCTTATTTCACTTCTATATCATCGTAATGATGGCGGCTATGGTATCATTCAAGCGGAGAATAAAATTAAATAGTTAGTCAATCTTATACGAGAGCTTACATATGTAAGCTCTTTTTTTATTTAAACCGCACAAAAACCTTGTAAATTTCGGCTATATTAGTTATAAATTAGAAGAGTTTATAGTATAATAAATTCTGAGGTATGTAGATGACAAAACTAATCGCAACTGATTTAGATGGAACATTTTTTTATCCGAAACGCAAAATTGCAATGATACCTAAAAAAACTCTTAAATTCACGAGAAAATTTATTAGTGATGGTGGGAAATTTTTATTAGTTACAGGCAGATCACAATTTTTTACGATTCATGTTGAAGAAAAGGTTGGCTCTAACATTGACGTGATTGGTATGAATGGTGCCTACATTCTCATCGATGGCCAAGTATATGAGGAGCATTTTCTTGATCCGGTTGTGCTTGATTTAGTAAATGACGTTCAAAAGCGCTTTAAAATAAAGGGAATGATGTTGTTATCTCGACGTTATCCTCTACTAATTGATGGACCTAATATGTCGACTTTAAGAAAGTATTTTTATCGCTTCTATTACTGGTCACAAGGCGTCTATGCCGAAGATTATCTCGTCTCCCGTTCACTTTTTCAAAATGAACTAAGAGGCAACAATGTATATAAGTTAATGTTTTATTTTGGTTTGACAAAACGCGGTTCAAACCGCGCTAGTGAAGCAAACAAGTATATTCGGACCAATTATGACTCGCTTGAAGCATCATGGACCGGCGGCTTCATAGAAATTACACCAAAAGGTAGTAGTAAGGCAAATGGGATAAAAAAATATCTCAAACACAAAGGTATCAAGGAAGACGAATTAGTGGTTGTTGGTGATTCTGGCAATGACATTTCAATGTTTAACGCATTTTATGAACATTCCTTCTGTATGTCTCATGCTCCTAAAAAGGTAAAAAAATATGCCAAACACATTATCCGCCGTTTTCATAATCTTCAAGCATATTTATAATTAGGAGGACAATATGAATCAAACATCTTATTACGTATTTGGTATTTATCAACTGAATCTATTACTAAGAGATTCGCTGGAATATATGGTACCAAATCGTCAATTCAACTTAGAAATGTATGAAAAACGCAAAGAAGGACTTCTAGCGTTGACCCAAGAAAATTCACCACTTGGTCGGTTTCTTCTTCAAAATAAAGAGAAGGCAGAAACAATCAAAACATCATTTAACAATTTTATTGAACAAGTATATAGTGAAAATGCCACTATCGTTCGCAAAATTGATAACTCGATTGAAGTTGATCGGGCACTTCATCTCCAATTTTACGAGATGACGACTGGACTATTTCAAACTATTCAAGACATCTTATTTGGATATATTAATCACGCCAAAAAAGAAAATCAATATGAAGCGGCTATTGAAAAGGCAATATACAGTAACGAAATTTACTTTCGTTCACTAAGTTACTTTGCAATATCATTAGATATCGTTGAGAAATTTAATGAATATCAAACAGCATTTAGAGAGTCGAAGGGTCAACCTTCACCCGCTTCAAATTTTATCAATGAAGAGATTGGAAAATTAATAGGGATTCTTGGTTTCCACAAGAAACACTCTAAAGTAGTTGATGTTCCATACAATGAAATGGTTGATAAGGTCAATGTCTTGATTGAAACAATCGCTGGCAAACGCAAACTTGCCGAAGGGGTTAAATTCCCTGACCTATTCGCGCAAACTAGAGAAGTAACATTAAATCAACTACAAAAAAGTGAAGTTGATTTTAAGACAGACTTTGCGCCAGTGCTCAAAGATTACGTTGAGCTAACCAAGAAGATTACTGCTAGCCAAAAGGCTAATTTAGACAATTTAACGCCTAAAGAAGACCTAAATTAAGGAGGGTTTTTTATGAATAAAGTCGGTTTAATTTTTGATTCTACTGCGATTATTCCTCAAGAAAAAATTGAAAAGTATGGTTTTGAGCAAGTTTCGCTCTATTTGGATATTGATGGAAAGAGCCAACTATCTACTGATATTGATGAAGCTGAATTCCTTGCTAACTTTGCAACTTTCCATTCGCTAAAAAGTTCATCACCATCGCCACAAGCTTTTGTTGACGCTTATGAGAAACAATTTGCCAAAGGCTTTGAAAAAATTCTAGTTTTACCACTATCGTCTAAACTAAGTGCAACTCATGATGTGGCACTAATTGCTCGTGGGTTACTAGATGAGGAAAAACAAGAACGTGTTGTTGTTCTTGATACCCTTGTATGTAGTCTTGGGTTTGATAGTTTAATGCATTCACTATATCCAGTCCTAGACAAAGATTTAGACATTGAAGAGTTAAGTAAAATCATCATGGAACATGCCGAAAACTCAAGTATTTTATTTGAAGTTAATGATTTAAAACATTTATATCGTGGTGGAAGACTAAAAAAGATTGCGCTTATCGTTGGTGAAATTTTAAAAATAAAACCACTAATTGAATTTAGTGAAGGTGTGCTAAAAATTGCTGCTAAAAATCGCAATCGTAATAAAAATATCGAGCATATCGTCGATAAAATTAGAAAACTTAGCTCCGATTTCCAAAAAGTCTATGTTAATTACTTTTCCTTTAAATTAGATGATGCCGCTGTACAAATCATTCGTGATAAAATCGCCAAAGAATTCATCAATGTGATTGTTAACTTCACTAATCGTATTTGCCCAGTGTATGTTTCCCATGTTGGAAATAGTGGTTATGCAATTGCAATGACCGCGCATAACTAGTACAATAACAAATAATAAAGTAGGTGAATATTATGAAAAACAAAAAAATTAGTGTCGGTGAAATCATCGGTTATCTCATTAGTGGACTCATTGCCTTAGGTGGTCTTACTTTAGCTGTCTTAGGAATGATAGGTTCAAATTTGGCGGATTTAAGTAATCCTTTACGGCAAGCAAGTGAAACTTTCCAAGCAACGATGAAATTAGGCTTTCAACCATTTGGAGCGATTGTTTTCATCCTAGGTGTAGTTATCGCCGTGATCGTTCTAGTTACAGTTGGTCGTCGTGTTGATGTCGAAGAAGAAAGAAAAGCACGCAGGATGCAACGTTTCAGTCTTGAACAAGACGCAAGTAACGATATCCAAGAGTAAAATTATCTTCAAAAAAAAGCTGGCCCAATGGGTCAGCTTTTCTTATCTAAACTATTAATTAATCTTTGAGGTAGTAATAGCCAAGTGATTTTAAGTTTTCATCAAGTTTAATCACTAGTGGAGCCCCAGTTGGAATTTCAAAGGCGACAATTTTATCATCACTTATGTCGAGTAAAAATTTTGCAAGCGCCCTTAATGAATTACCATGAGCAGCAATAATAATCTTTTTACCTGCTTTTAGATCTTTTTCAATCATCTTTTCATAGTAAGGCATTACGCGGAAGTAGGTGTCTTTTAAGCTTTCACCATTAGGTTCACCTTCTTTAGGATTGGTGCTTGCTAATGGAGGAACATCATAGCTTCGCCGCCAAATATGAACTTGCTCTGGGCTAAATTTTTCGGCAGTTTCCTTTTTATTTAATCCTTGTAAACCACCATAATGTCTTTCATTTAAGCGATCACTACGATGAATTGGAATATCCTTTTGATTTAATTCTTCAAGAATGAAATCGAGTGTTTTTTGTGCGCGTTTTAGTGCACTTGTGTAGGCAACATCAAAACTGTAACCATGACGCTTTAGTAATTTTCCTGCATCATGAGCTTCTTTAACCCCTTGTTCACTGAGGTCAACATCAGTCCAACCTGTGAAACGATTTTCAAGGTTCCAAACTGATTGTCCGTGTCTAACTAGTACTAATTCAATCATATATATTTCTCCTTTTTTATTAGTCTGCTAATGAACCCATTGGATCCCATGGTTTGAGCACAATTGGTGATTGCTCCCATTCCTTAAGTAAGTTGTCACTTAAGTGTTTTTTATTGATAACGGCCTGATATACATATTTGTCAAACCAAGTATCACTACAAATATAGTAACCATCTTTACCACCCTTGGTACCCCAGCTATTTTCAATTTTCCATCTTTTGCTCTTTTCATCATCAAGATGAACACCACTCAATACCATTGCGTGATTCATTGCTCCTTGGGAATATGTAAGCTGAGCAGCTTTATTCATTTGTAAATTCATTTCAAGAACGTCTTCATAGTCAAAACTATTATCATCCCACACACCGCTTGTTCGATCGCCATATGTGGCCACATCACTACCAAACCAAACCAATTCATCAGCCTTTAACTGTGTTATAACTAGTTGTTTAAGTTGATTGATTGGAAGATTAAGATACTTGATTTGCTTGGCACCAACAACATTGCCTAGGTAAGCAACTGTAAAAGTTTTATGAAATGGTTTATCACTTGTTGGAGCGTTAATAATCGAAATGTAATCCTTAAGGACATCACCAATAATTTCGTGATAAAATCTCTGTGGTGTTAAATCTTTGATTGAGTGATAACCTTCATCGTTTGAATATTCAAAATCAAACGTTTGTGGAATTTCACCAAAATTAGAAATAAGGAGACTATAAAGTTCGTCGAGTGTAACTAATTTTAGTTTTTTAAGTGTCTCTTTATTATTTTTAACTTCGCGGGCCTGACTTACATATTGGCGTAATTTCAAATCAATTAATTTGTTGATAAAACGGGTATTGCTGGAGTTGTTAGTCTCGGGCATCACGATTTGGGGAACAACACCATATTTTTCAATAATGCTAACGAACATATCCCATTGCCCGCCATCTTGAATCCCGGTTTTTAGAATGTGTTGGAGCGTGCGGTCATCACTATCGACATCAAGAAAATCATCGATACTTTCGATAAAGTAATTAATTTTTTCAAGTTTGTCATAAAAAGCCGTATAGTTTTGTGATAATTCAAAGTCTTTGAGATTAAACTTTTTTGCGACAATTTCCCGTAGGACGTTTAGACCAGCGAATATCCAGCAACGGCCAGTTTGTTTCTGATTGGCGACAGGAAGTGTTTTAATTTCATGTGAAAATAAAAATTGAGTGTTTCTTGCCTCCTCTTGTTTGCTAAATATATCAGCTAAGTCATTCTTATACAAAACTCTTTTCAAAACTTGATGTTTTGGCTTGTTCTGATAATTTTCATCTAATTTTTTAAGTAATATTTCTGATATTTGATTCATAAAAATCCTTTCCATATACGTAAGTTACACATGTTTTATTCTATGCTTATTAGGGTATAAAATCAAGTTTTACCAAATAATATCCCCACATTCT
>CAYZOC010000033.1:0-11260 GCA_964480275.1 uncultured Staphylococcaceae bacterium
ATCACAATAAACTACGGAGTCAATAAAAACAACTTCTTTAGATGTTTCCACATTGGGCAAAAAGTAAAAAAGAAGTATTTAACCCTGATTTAAGAGGTTAGATACTTCTTCTATTATTATATGAATGGTTTTGTTAAGCCGTTTTTAAAGAAAGCAATACGATGTTTTCAACGTGTCTAGAATGTATAAATATAGTCATCATCTTCTTTGCTAATAATAATAAATTGTCCTTTATACTCGACAATATAATTATAATCTTCGAGATAAACAACAAATTCATAATCATCTTCAATAAGTTTGACATCGACTTTTGTATAACGTCGTTCACTGATCCCATGTCTAAATGTTTCAATTTCAATTTCAAAATTTGTATCGCCAAATTCGACCAGCTTATATTTAAATTTTTGAATTTGTCCTTGGTTTTCACTTTCAATTTCTAAATAATTTTCATCAGAATATTCAATTTTCAATTTAAAATCTTGTTCGTCGTCCTCAAGATCGATTTCAGTTTCGCCCTCATAATAATAATGATTCCCACTGATGATGATTTCGCCTTCGATTTCTGTTTCTTGTTCTTCTTCATCTTCTTCAAAATCAACATTGGCAATTATTTGTGTGTGTTCATTAATAATATATTGATGGTTGTACTCACCAAATTCCCCAACAAAAACTCCCTCATTACGTTGGTAGGAAAAATTATCATCGATTTGGTAAAAGTCATCAATGAGCGGCATTGCCTGATCAAGAACACTGCTAATTTCATCAATTGAAACATCACTATTATTGCCACCTTGTCCTTTATAACTCATAAGTGTTAAATCAACATTATTATCAGGAACATAAGCAGTAGCGGTAAGTGAGAGGAAAACAAATTCATCTTCTTTAGTCTCAACAATCCGCGATGGTTCTAATTCTAAACTTGTTGGTGGGACTTCACTAGTGGAAATAATTTGCGAGCCACTATCACTCGTGGAAGTGATTGGTGGAACGACAACGTCACGATTAAGATAAACAAAGATACCAATTACTAAGCTCGTCGTCACAAAAGAAAGTGCGACTTTAAAACTAGGAAATGCATAGAAAGGACGTTTGACCTTTTGACTAGCTTTTTCACGTTCAAAACGCGCTAGAATTTGTCTAGAACTAAGTTTAATATCTTTTTTTTCAACATTATCTTTGATGATTTTGACAATTTTATCTTCATCATTAATGTTCATAATCCGCTAGTCCTTTCTGTAATTTCTTTATTGCGTTACTGTACGACCATGTAACTGATCCAAGAGGTTTTTTTAAGTGTTCGGCGATTTCTTTGTGTGAGAATTCACTAAGAACATAAAGTACAACGATTTGGTATTCATCTTCACTCAACAGTTTTTGCATCTTTTCAAGTAAACGATCACTATCATCAAACTTTTCCTCAACACTAGCGCCGATTTCTAATTCATTAGTGTAATCATCAATACTAGACACACGGTTTTCTTTTTTAAAATAATCTAGTGCAAGGTTGCGCCCGCTGACGAGTAAATATCCTAAAGGGTTTCTGCCGTTTTTTACCTTGGGGAGATTGTGAAGAAACTTTATAAAGGTTTCCTCCAGTAATTCTTCGGCGAGATCTTCATTTTTTACTAACCCTAGTAGCGAATAATAAAGCGGGCGCTTGGTCGTCTCATAAAATTCGTCAAACACTTCCATATCTCCGTCTTTAAGACGCTTTAGGAGTGTGACTAGGCGGGCAATTTCAATACTCGTCATATGCCCCCCTCACTATTAATACGATTTTGCGTTCCACTTTATTGGAATTATTTTTTCTCATTTTTATTTTTCTCACAATTAGTTTAGCAAAATAATAATTAATTGCTAAAAGAAAAACCTTCGTTAAGAAGGTTGTCCCTCAATAATTGTAATCGTTCCCTTGTCAGCATCAAGGGCGACAAGATCGCCGGTTTTGATCTTTCTTGTAACTAAAGTAACGTTTGACACTAGTGGAAGTGAATATTCCCGGGCGACAACCGCCCCATGAGAGAGCGCGCTTCCTACTTCAGTAATTAGTCCACCAATAATTGCATAATAGGGTGACCAGCCAATATCGGTATAGCCGGCAACCATAATTTCACTAGGTTGGAGTAGTTTGGCATCTGCTAGTGTAAGGACAACACGGGCCTTACCTAAAACTTTACCTCGCGATAAGGTTGTGCCTTTTAGCGTTTCCCCAACAACAAGATTAGAGACATCCATCTCTAATGGTTGAGGCTTGCCCTGATAGACATGATTAAATTTTAATAGTTCTTGTTCCTTGAATAATCTCCGCCGGGAAATCGCCTTTTTGACCAGACTATTTTTCTTAGCAAAAATTAGCTCACCTAATTCTTCATGAGTAAGAAAATAAATTAAATCTTGATCTGGGAGTAAATTAGCCGCGACTAATTTAGAAGCAAGTTCACGATAGGCAATTTTAAAGCGGTCGCTAGCAAGGACAAGCCTTGACTTCGAATATTCACGATTACGACAGCCTGCTCGGGCCGCCTTAATTAAATAATTCAATCCCCGTCTTTTCATTCCCTTGTAGCCGTTTAGAAGCTGATTAATATTTGCTTGTAAGTTGGAAGCTTCTTTAGTCTTGATTGGGCCGATTTGTTGTAAAACAACCTGAATGTTTTCCATCAATGAAAGACGGTCATCTTTCCAGGCCGGACTTCTTAGTTCCGCTTCCTTCACGGCCCGATGTCCGTGTTTTCGCAAAAAGTTTTCGTATAACTCCTTAACCTCATCATCACTTTGTTCAAAAAACTCTAAAAGCTTTTCCTTGCTGTAATAGATGATTTCTGGACAAGCTTTTTTACTTGCCGTAGCAATTAAACGAAGCGATTTAAGAATGTCGGCACTTTCAATATCATCAATCTCCTCGAGAACACCAGCAATTAATGCTTTGATTTCATCATGGTCGTGATGATCTTTTTTTAGAATTGTAAAGATTGCACTGCTCATCGCTCCTGAATGACTAGATGTCACATAATGATTGAGCATCACGCGATTTAAAACATTGATTTTATCATCAATTTCCTCATATAAATCACTATAACTAGCATGTAAATCAAACGATAAATTACGGGCATCATGGTCAATCTTTACCCGCGCCTTTTTGTTAGAGAGGACAAAACTTCCATAACGGAAGAAGTTATATGTTCGTTTAAACAAATTAATTTTAGGAAATGGTCCATCATGTTGCTCGGCAATTGGTTGCCCACATATACCAATATCAATTGATTCGCGGTCGGTAAGAATTAAGGCATGGGGAATATGATATAAATAGCGCATGTTAAAAAATAAATGTCCCTGGTAATTACTAACACAAAAATTAGCAGGAATATCTTCTACTTTTTTAGTAACACCAACGAAAGTTAACATTTTCCTTAAGCCATGGTCAATTGAATAGACAATCGTTGAAATTGTAAGTGGTGTAATCGCCCCTGGAAGCATTTCGCCAACATTATGATTTGTCAGCGTATCATTACTCGTGTGATGAGTCGAGTCTAATTCATCAATTGTAACTTCTTCGCGCGTCGTAATTGGCCGTGCTTGCAGCCAAACAAGAACACCATTACGGTCAATCGCCCATTCTAAATCTAGCGGTAATTCCCATTTATTTTCTGCATTAAGCGTCCCTTCAAATATTTCTTTAAGATGTTGATCCGCAAGGAATTCATTGCTAAATTCTGGATCGACACGAGAAATTCGATATGAAAAGGCTTGTTTGAGGCCGGAAACAAGCTGTTCGCCCAAACCCTCAACTGCTTCAATCACAACTTGATCGTGGCGAGTAAGGGGGTCGATTGAGAAGGCGACACCCGCAAAAGAGGCATCAATCATTTCTTGGATCACAATTGCCATTTTGCTTTTTTCTTGGCCGGCGAAAAGTCGATATTCTTCAACATTCTCACTATCTAGCGAGGCTAAACACCCTTTGATAGCGGCAATAAAACTCTGTTCGTCACTAACATTTAAATAACTTTGATATTGACCGGCACTTGAAAACTCCGCGCCATCCTCGCGGGTTGCACTTGAACGAACAGCGACATTTTTAAGTTCTGAAGCCTGCCAAAAGTTTTTTAAGCTATCAATATCTTGATCATTATTTATGTCAAAGACAACAAAGCCTTTGGGAGTTTTAAATCCATGCTTTTCTAAATAATATAAGCCCCTTGCCTTACCACCTAGTTGGTCAATAAACTCTAAGGGGACGTCATTCAGCCAAAATATTTGCATACTTTACTATTACCCCTTATTCCAGCGTGTCTCATCTTCATTAAAACCAAACTCGATGATCCCCCGGGCTTTACGCTTATTTATGTCAAAACTTCCTATTCCTTCAAAAAGGACATATTTTCCCTCATTGAAAACGAAGGGGATAATTACTTCCACTTCGGCTTTAACATCAAAGATGAGTCCGTTTTGTAGTTCAACATGATAGGAAAATTTATCAGGAACAAAGCCATTATTAGGAATACGGGCCATGTTTGTTTTCTTGGATATTTGCTGGACGCGATTATCTTTTTCATAGTATCCAGTTACAAGCTGAGACATATGAGGATAACTGACACGATTGAGATTAAGCGCCTCACCTTCGCGGATAAGAGCCATCAGCCAAATATGCCGATCCATATAGTCCCAATCACGCCGCCCAAATGAATGATCTCGCATTGCATTGGCCTTAAAGGAGTGATCTCTTCCATCAATTTTTATTGTTGCCTCAATTACACCCTGTTGTTCGATATGTGTTTGTTGATTGAGTTTCGAATCATTTTTAAAGCGTCGATTCCATTTTTCTTTGGCTAAAGCATCGGCAAGCAGTTCGCGATCAAGATGATAGGCAAAATCAAACATCGCGGAATTTGCCCTAAATGTCCCTTCAGCTTCAACATCAACTTCTTGATCACTAAACGAAGCAAGTCGAGTTTCATCAGTTCTCATCTTCACTAATTTGCCACGAAAGTTAAATTTCCATTCTCTTCCTGCTTCAACTAGGCTAAGACTTAAGCCTGAAGGATTTCCGTTAGTATAACTAGAAATTTTATTGGCATAAGTACCATCTTTTGTATGATAGACAAACCACATTTCATGAAAACCTTCGCCCCGTAGTGCCTGACGAAAAAGTAGTGATTCACCCCCAAGATTATGAGCGGAAAAATAATAACTATTGATATCAAAACGAGTCGCATCATTGGCGAGCGTGTGATTTTCATATTTAACTAAGTCAAAGGGCTGTTCACGATTTTTTCTTTTTAAAGCCGCGAGCATAATTTTCTTCTTAATTGAGTGTTTAATGCCCATAAAGAATCTCCTTTAGTCGATTAGTCTTTATTATATCATAATAAACCTGTGTTTTTCCGATAAAAAAAGGGTGATATTACTAGGAAAATCACCCCTAAAATTTACTATGGTTTTGTATTACAAAACGGTGCGTAAAATTACATAAGTCATATAGCTTATAAAAATAGATAAGAGAATGATGCCATCAATTTTTGTTAACTTCTTTTTTAAAATAAGTAGCGCTGCTACCAGTGTAATAGCAAGCATGATAATCATGTCGACAATAATGATATCACTAACACCAAGCGGGATTATTAATCCACTTATACCAAGAATAAAGAGCATGTTAAGAATGTTAGAGCCAAGAATATTTCCTAAGACAATTCCATTTTCTCCCTTTTTAGCTGCGGCAAGCGATGTCGCTAGTTCTGGTAAGGAAGTACCAATTGCCACAACACTGACACCAACAAGGGTCGTCGCCATCACAGGATCTAAGCCAAAGCCGGTCGCCATTTTTTCCGCAATATATACGGCTGGTTGCGTTACTAACTCGGCACCTAGAGCAATACCAAGTCCCCCTAATACTAGAAAAACTATCGTCCAAACGCTAAAAGGTTTGTCACTAACTTCGGGAACAATCGCCACAACTGAGGGATCGTCTTCATTACCAGCATTATTTTTAGTTGAACGCACGAGAATGAATATATAAGCAATTAGAAGCAGAATAAATATAAGTGCTTCCCACCAGACAATTGCCTTATCAACTTGGAAGAAAAAGGCGATGATAAATAGGAGGAAAGAGACAGCAACTAACATTGGTAGATCACGTTTAATGAGATTTTTTTGAACAAAAATCGGACTCATCAGCGCACTGATGCCTAAGATTAGCGTCAAGTTTGAAATATTAGATCCGACAACATTGCTAAGTGCAAGGTCAGCAGTAGATCCAACTGTCCCGGCTGATTTAAGAGCGGACGAAAGACTAACCGCAAACTCTGGAAGCGAAGTGCCAAGCGCAACAATAGTAAGACCAATAATTAATGGGGATATTTTAAGTTTTCGGGCGATCACACTTGCAGCATCGACAAAAAAATCAGCTGATTTAATTAATAAAAATACACCAACCGCAAATACTAATACACGCCACACTATGTCCATAGAATACCTCCCCGGTAAACAAAAGAACGCCGATTGACATTCCTCGTTATTATACAATAATTTTATGTTTTTACTAGTAAATTAATTGTTTTAGTTGTGTTTTCATCCTCGTTAGCACTCGGCTAAAACAAAAATAAAAAAAACTCCCATCATTTGATAGGAGTATATATTATTTTTAGTCTATTTACTGTTTCTTACAAGATAATCAAAGGCACTTAAAGCTGCACTAGCGCCACTTCCCATGGCGACAATTATTTGCTTGTAAGGCGTGGTTGCGCAGTCTCCTGCAGCATAGACACCTTCCATACTCGTTGCCCCACGACTATCTATCACGATTTCACCAAAGCGATTGCGTTCAAGACTATCACCAACATAGCTAGTATTAGGCGCAAGCCCAATTTGGACAAAAATTCCTTGAAGTTCAATAGTTTTAGCCTCATCGCTATCACGATCCTTGAAGGAAATAGATTCGACTCGTTCTTTACCATTGATACTTGTGGTAGCTACATTTTTATAAACATCAACATTAGGCAAACTGTAGAGCTTATTTTGTAGTACTTGATCGGCCTTAAGTTCGGGCATGAATTCCAGCACTGTTACATGGTTTGTAATTCCGGCTAGATCAATAGCTGCTTCAATTCCAGAGTTTCCTCCACCAATTACGGCAACATTTTTGCCCTTGAAGAGTGGACCATCACAGTGTGGACAATAAGCAACGCCCTTGTTTTGCAACTCGATTTCTCCAGGCGCACCAGTATTACGCCATTTGGCACCAGTTGCTAAAATTAGTGTTTTAGTTTTAAGAACGATGCCACTTTCCAGTGTGACATGAATTAGATCATATCGGGCAATGGCCGTAACTTTTTCTTTTTTAATAATATCAACATCATATTCGCGGCAGTGGGCTTCAAGATTTTCAGCAAGTTTACTTCCTTCGGTATGAAGTGTACCAATGACATTTTCAATGGCAACTGTGTCAAGAATTTGCCCACCAAAACGCTCAGCAATAAGACCAACACGAATACCCTTACGCGCGCCATAGACGGCCGCACTTGTACCGGCGGGACCACCACCAACGACTAACATATCGTATAGAGGTTTATTTGCAAGCTCATCCATCTTGGCATCAGCACCCAATTTATCAAGTATTTCATCTAGACTATGACGACCACCACCAAAGAATTCATCATTAAGATAAATCGCCGGGACGCCCATAATATTTTTTTCATCAACTTCGGCTTGGAATACACTTCCATCAACAAAATTATGGGTGATATTAGGGTTAACGACGGCAAATAGGTTTAAGGCTTGGACGACATCTGGACAGTTATGACATGTAAGACTTACATATGTCGTAAAATTTAATGGCCCTTTTAATTTTTTAATTTGTCCTAAAATTTTATCTTCAACTTTAGGAGCACGGCCACTTACTTGTAATAAGGCTAAAACTAATGAAGTAAACTCATGACCTAGAGGGGCCCCCGCAAAAGTGATGCGTGGTTTTTCACCAATACGGCTAAGAGTAAAACTTGGGGTTCTTGTTAACACTGCTTCTTTAAGCAAAATTCGTTTAGAAAATCCTTGTAGTTCGAAAAGCATTTCTTTCAAAGTCTTGGAATGTTCATCATCCGCGACTGAATAAGTGATTTCTAGATCGTTTTCTAAAAGCGCTAAATATTGTTCTAACTGTGTTCTTAAATTTTCATCAAAAATCATAATGAGAAAACCTTAAATCTTGCCAACGAGGTCGAGTCCTGGAGTTAGAGTTTTTTCGCCTTCTTGCCACTTTGCTGGACAAACTTCTTTGGGGTTTTTCCGAATATATTGAGCGGCTTTAACCTTGCTAATTAATGTCGAAGCATCACGACCAATACCACCAGCGTTAATTTCCATGGCTTGGACAACGCCATCAGGGTCAATTAAAAATGTTGCCCGTTGGGCGAGCCCGTCTTCTTCATCAAGAACATCAAATAGACGAGTAACGCGATGGGTTGGATCACCAATCATTGGATAGGTAAGCTTACTAATCGCTTCGGAATGATCATGCCACGCCTTATGGGTAAAGTGCGTGTCAGTGGAGACAGAGAATACTTGCACACCTAACTTTTGGAGGGCTGGATATTCGCTTTGTAAATCTTCTAATTCAGTAGGACAAACAAAGGTAAAATCTGCTGGATAAAAGCAAACGATACTCCATTTTCCTTCGAAATCTTTTTCTGTGACTGTGATGAACTTTTCATCAACATATGCTTGAGCGGTGAATTCACCGATTTTTTTTCCGACTAATGACATATAAATAATTCCTCCTTTGTCATCTTTTCCATATAAGATTATCATCTTATTTACACTCCTTTTCAAAGGATATACTCAAAAAATACCGAATTGTTGGCCTAAAGAAGAAAAAGGCCAATTTTGGCCTTTTGTTATTTATGTCTTCTTTAATTTATTTACTTCTTGTAAAGATCAATTATAAAATCGGTATCAGCATAGCGATGGGCAATCGAAGAAGCCGCAGCAGCGGCAACTGCACCAACTAAATCATCAATAAAGGTGTTACATTTCTTTTTGCTCTCACCTTTTTTATTATCTAGTTCACCAATAATTCCTGGTTTAGTTTTATCAACATAACCAAAATTTGTTAAGCCAATTGAGCCATAAACATTAACAATTGATAAGGCTAGTATTTCATCAATACCATAAAGTCCATAGTCACTTAATAAAATTGTTGATAATGGTTCGGAAATTAATCCTTCCTCGGCTAGTCGATCAATTTCAATGCCTGTTAAAATTGCATGTTGGACTTCGCGCTTCATTAAAACACGTTCAATGTGATCAAGACAAATTTCCATTGTTAAAGTTTCAACATACTTTTTTTGGAGGTTATAAGTAACACTTGCAATACTCTCAAGTGAGACTCCCCTTTTTGCTAGGCGATCAACAATGACATCATACTTTTTTTCATCATTAAGGCGATTCATTTCATCAATATTCTTGTTCATTTTTTTTCCTTTCCTTGTAGAGGTCTTTCTTTAATTTATTAATAACACTCATAATCTCGTCTTCTTCATCCCAAAACTCCCGTAGGTAGAGTGAGACAACTACATTATCACCAGCATCCTTATTGATACTAGTTCTAATTTTATTATTAATTGAGATGATTTTATCTTCACCCTTGCGTGGTGCTAGATTTAATTCAGAAATGTAGTAATCATCAATAAGGCCAAATACCTTCATATAGCCCCACTTGCCTTGAATATCCTTGGTGTTTGGAATGACAAGATGATAGGTCCAACTGCCAAAACCTTGCTTATACTCTAGTGTGAGGGTTTGGTTTTCAATTAATTTTTTCATAATCTTACCTTTGTTTTAATTGTAGCAAAAAGATTGAGAAATAATTACAACTACTCGCTACTTTATATTTACTAAATAGTTGAGTTGAACTGATAAACTATCATATATGTCAACAAGTTACAAGATGACTTCCACTATTTAAGTTAGTATCTCTATGCTATATTTAAGTTAAAGAAAAATGATATTTGTAGATAGCACTTTGTCACATTTGTCATCATCACTATTGATTTAGACTAGCAAGAAAGTTTTGGGAGGAAACAATGAAAAAAGTACAAGAAACTAAGAAGTTAACCCTCGAAGAATATCAGGAAAGATATACTAGTCGCGAAAATGTCGAAGCGGCCAAAACATTTCTTTTCATCCTTGGGGCGGCAATTGGTCTTATTATTGTCACAAGTTTATTTTTTGTTGTCCTTCGCCTATTTGAAATTCATAATATTGCCGGTTATGTTGGTGTAGTTGCAGCGGTATTGATTTTTATCTTTTTATATTTAGTTCCTGTCGTAAAGCTTAGTAAAACTAAATCATTTCAAACAAATATTAAAACAACAACTGCCAAAAAGGCCAAACGCCATAACAAGATTCTTCGCGAAGAAATCGCTGATAAAATGATTGATGTCACAATTAAAACTGAGGGTGTCGGCTGGTATAGTGATAAACAGGTCGCACGTCTAGCGGTTGCCCGTCAACGTCGAAATGATCAGGCACTAAAAGATGCCCTGACAGAAATTTATCAAACTGATGTTAAAACTGCTGCCAACAAATTAATTAGAAAAGCCGCAGTGCGCGTGGGTATTACGACCGCAGTATCGCAATCCGAACACATTGATACACTTTTTGTCCTTGTCTATGATTTAAAACTAATCAAAGATATTGTTTATCTTTATGGTTACCGTCCTTCGGATACGAAAATGGTCAAAATATATAAGACGGTCATTAGCAATGCACTAATTGCCTATGGGTTAAGTACAGGTACCACGAGCCTTGGTAAAACATTTGGTAGTGGCATCGTTAGCATGATTGATAAGGCCTCAAATAGCATGAATCCTCTAACATCGACCTTTGGTAGTGTTGTTGGCGGGATTGCGGGAACCGCTCTAGAATCTTCGCTCCAATTTATTGTTAATTCAACATTTACAACACTGATCGGCTATCAAACTAAAAAATATCTAAGCAAGGAATATAATTTACAAGATATTCTTGATAATGTTGAACTAGTGGAAACGCCTGATGAGCAAGTAAAAATGATTGAATCAATCAAAGACGAAGTAAGAGAAAACTTAGTTAAAAAACATAAAAAAGAGAAGATCAAACCCGCAACTTAATAATAATCTCAATCTATTAAAAAACCCCTATATTTCCTTTTTTACGAGGGCAAAATTTAGGGAGAACTTTCATAAAAGTGGTGGAGCTGACGAGGATCGAACTCGCTACCTCATCGTTG
>CAYZOC010000034.1:0-11247 GCA_964480275.1 uncultured Staphylococcaceae bacterium
TCAATGTTAGCCGGACTGCCATTGGTAATTGGGAACGGGGAGACAGGTCGATCAGTATGACGGACCTCACACTCACATGTGGCTTTTTTTTAGGCGAAGAAATTGTCTTCAAATGTTTTTAACTTTGATATAACCTTATCAAGGACCTCATTAGAGACCGCTAAAGAGAAGCGAACATGACTATCAAAGTGCGGACCAAAGCCGCTACCTGGAGTGACGACAATTCCTGTTTCTTTTATAAGGAGCTCAGCAAAAGCTAGTGAAGAAAGATGAGAGGCTGATATATCAACAAAATAGAAGAATCCCGCTTCAGGAGCTTGACCTTTAAATAATTTGGAAGATTGGATAAAGGTATCTAGTTTATTGACCCTTGCTTCTAGTTCTATTAAATAGTCTTCTAGATGTGTCATCTTATTTTGATAAATAGAAACAACACCCTTTTGGACAAAAGTATTAGTGTTGGTATTGATATTTTGTTGAAGTTTAAGCATTTTTTCTAATACGAGAGGAGGGGCAATTACATAACCAATTCGATAACCAGTTAGACAGTATGATTTACTATACCCATTAGCGTAGATTACTAATTCATCAGCGTTCTGACCTAGAAAACTATAAAACTCCTTGCCTTTATAGAGCAACTTATCATATATTTCATCAGTTAAAATATAAGTGTTATAGCGCTTAGCAAGTTTAATAATTGCTGCTATTTCTTGTCTAGTAATAATCTTTCCAGTTGGATTACTTGGTGAATTAACAATGACACACTTGGTCTTGTTACTTATTACTTGTTCTAATTTTACTAGATCAAGATTATTATTTTGATCAACAGGAATATCAATTATCTTTGCCTCTGGTTCCGCGATCTTAATAAGTGGCGGATAACTGACATAATAAGGGCTAAATATGATCACTTCATCACCTGGTTCTAGAATCGAAGATAAGGCAAGATGAAGGCCCGATTTAACGCCTGGTGTGACGATAACATCAAGATGCGAAAAACTAGTTTTGTAGCGCTCATTGATATCCTTAGCGATATATTCTCTAAGTTCAACTAGACCCTGACTATTTGAATAATGCGTGTGTCCTTCCTTTAAGGCTTCTATCAGCGCCTCTTCGATATAGCTAGGCGTTTTAAAATTAGGTTCACCAACCGCCATGGAGATGATTTCTTTTCCTTCCGCGGCTAAATCACGGGCTAATTGACCAAACTTTAGCGTTAATGATTCACCAATTTCTTTGCTAAATTTCATTGCTTTTTCTCCTCTTATTCAGTGTCTATAAAGCATTTTAGCACTAAAAACGGCTAAATTATGCTATATTTTATATTAGTAAACTCAAATTTTGGCAAAAGTTACCCGTCAAGTTTGAGGTTTTATTTCGAAAGGAGACACAATGAAATTATCAGAAAAAGTCTTAAGTTTAAAAAAATCGCCAATTAGAAAATTATTCCCCCTTGCTAGGAAAGCCGAAGAAAGAGGAACCAAAGTTTATTATTTAAATATTGGTCAACCTGACCTAGCAACACCAAAAGTATTTTTAGAAAGTGTTAAAAAACTTGAACAAGATGTTATTAGTTATGCGCCAACGCGCGGAACTGAAGAGCTTCTTGAAGCCGTCAAGTCTTACTTCCGTCGTAACAAGATTAGAGTCAAAAAAGAAGATATCTTGATCACCAATGGTGCTAGTGAAGCCCTACATTTTGCTATTTCCATTACTTGCGATGTTGATGATGAGGTTTTAATCCCCGAACCGTTCTATGTTAATACAAGCTTCTTCCTCAACCAATTAGGGGTCAAGAAAGTCGTTATTCCAACCAAGGAGAGACATGGCTACCATCTTCCCCGGGCTGAAAAAATTGAACGCCTGATCACACCAAAAACACGGGCCATCATTATTACCAACCCTAATAATCCAACCGGAACCGTTTATTCCCGTGAAGAAATTGAAACAATTAAAGAGGTTGCTCTCAAACATAATCTATTTATCATCGCTGATGAAGTTTATTCCAAGTTTGTCTTTAAACCTTCAACCCATACTTCATTTGGTCACTTGAAAGGTTTAGAAAATAACCTTATTCTTGTCGATAGTGTATCTAAACGCTATAGCTCGTGTGGCGCGCGAATTGGCGCACTTGTATCACGTAATAAGGAGTTTATGGAACAGGCCTTTAAACTAGCCTCATCACGATTAAGTGTTAGTACGCTCAACCAAGTTGGAGCAACTGCACTTTATAACATTGAAGATAGCTACTTTGCTGACACAGCTAAAGTTTATGAAAAACGCCGGGATGCTGTCTTAGAAGAATTAAAGAAAATCCCCGATATTAGTTTTAATATCCCAGAAGGTGCCTTCTATCTGATCGTTACGCTACCATTTAGTAATTCGGGTGTATTTGCCAAGTGGCTTTTAAATGAATTTACATATGAAGGCGAAACAGTCTTTGTTGCGCCCGCTAAAGACTTCTATCACTCTGAACACCGGGGTAAAAACCAAGTTCGCCTTGCCTTTATTTATGAAGAAGACATATTAAGACGAGCAATTAAAGTGTTTGGCGAAGCAATTAAAGCCTACCCTCGTGAATCTTTTTAACAATCAATAGCAAAAGGAAATGTGCGAATCCTCACTTTTTAGAGTAAAATAATAATTAATAGCCTTTCATAGGAGGATTCAGCAATGAAAAAGTTTCACCTAACCACTGACTATGCCCTCATTAATTTTGATGCATCACGCATCGACTCGATGACGGGTATTCTTAGTAGCAATAGTTTTAAGAAAGTTTTCAAACAGTTTATTAAGACACTTAAAAGTGAAAAGCATCCAATTTTAGAACAATTTCATGGTGTTAAAGCTGATGATGTGATTGATGCTTATAAACTACTGATGGTCTATTCGTTTGAACAACTTATTGAAGTAAGTCCACGATTAGCACGGCTAGTTAAAGTAAGAACAACACTTTTTGAATTTACGAACCTCTTCTATGATTACTGGCGGAAACTTGAACGTTTCGCCGCAATGCAATCCCCTAGCCTCTATAGTCAAAGTGCAAAGGTACCTGATCTAATTGCTTATGCTGATACCTTTAACGCTAAGGTGCTTGGGATATATCGCACAATCACCCAGGCGATACTAGGAAGACCATATCAAGTATATCGTCAACTTCCCGCTGGTGTTAATGCTAGTTTCCTCTATGCCCCCCATACTTATAAAATGGGTAGTGACTATGATGTGATTCAACATATTCCCTTTGTCACAACCCTTTTATCACGGCCCCCCTTTATTGCTTATACCAAAGCCAATACAAGAAAGGGACTATTCAAGGAAATATATAAAAACCCCCTAAAAGATTTAACAATCAATAAACTCCACTACTTTGTCTTCCCGATTAAAGTTGGCCGCCTCTTAGCGTTTACTTATATCCATCGTGATTTTATTCATCATGGTGTTGGTCTCTCTAACCTCTTTGATTTTGCCTCAATTGAAGAATATCGTGACGCTAAACCGGATCTAATCTATATTTATGGGATTAGAGAAGATGAATATGACTGTACTTATTATCATGATAAGGATGAAGACGTCTATGTTGGCTTTGTCTCCCGTGCTGATAAAAATGATTACTTTGGTTACCTTAAAAAGATGTTACTAACCCTTCATAATATTGCACATATCGATCGCGGCAATCTGCCAATCCACGGAGCGATGGTCTCTATTGTCCTTAAAAACAATAAAAAGAAAAATGTTGTCATTATCGGTGATAGTGGAGCGGGTAAATCTGAAACACTAGAGGCACTACGGGTGATCGGTAGTGATTACATCAAACAAATGCGCATCATCTTTGATGATATGGGTGTCTTCACATTTGAAAACGATCAAGTAGTGGCCTTAGGAACCGAATTAGGTGCCTTTGTCCGCCTTGATGATTTGGATGCTGGTTATGCTTATAAAGAAATTGACCGCGCGATCTTCTTAAATCCTGATCAAGTCAATGCTAGGGTTATTCTCCCTGTTAGTAGTTACGAATATATCAGTCGCACTCATCTGATCGATATGGTCTTATACGCGAATAACTATAGTGATGACGAGCAAGATATTAAGCTCTTCACAAATGTTAAAGACGCACTAGCTATATTCACTAAAGGTGAACGCCTTGCCAAAGGAACAACAAGTGAAGTTGGACTTGTTGCTTCTTACTTTGCTAATCCTTTTGGTCCAGTGCAAAGAAAAGCACAAGTTGATATCCTTCTAGAAAAGTATTTTAGTCGCCTAAAAGCACAAAATGTCTTACTTGGCGAGATTTATACGCGGCTTGCTATCTCTAGTCTTGCCTCTAAAGGTCCAGAAAAGGCGAGTGAAAAATTATTACAATATATTAAAGAAAATTAAAGGAGCAAATTATGCTAAAAAATAAATATTTACAAAACGAATTAAAAACAGTCAAAGAAAAACATCCTGATGAAAAGGAATTTCATCAAGCGGTTGAAGAAATGTTAGAAACAGTTGATCAAATTATTGATCAGCATCCCGAATATGTCAGTCAAAATGTCATTGGCCGTCTTCTTGAACCAGAACGGATCGTTAGTTTCCGTGTCGCCTGGATGAATCAAAAAGGTGAAGTTGAAGTAAATCGCGGATATCGTGTCCAATATAACTCCGCCTTAGGCATTTATAAGGGAGGAATTAGATTCCATCCTAGTGTCAATCAATCAATTTTAAAATTCCTTGGTTTTGAACAAACATTTAAGAATGCCTTAACACCACTACCAATGGGTGGCGGTAAAGGTGGTAGTGACTTTAACCCTAAAGGCCGTAGTGATGAAGATATTATGCGCTTCGCTCATGCTTTCATTAGTGAACTATACCGTCATATTGGCGATGATCTTGATGTCCCCGCTGGTGACTTAGGAGTTGGTAAACGTGAAATCGGCTTTATGTATGGTTACTATAAAAAACTTAAAAATGAATTCAATAGTGCCTTTACTGGTAAGAGTGTCAACTATGGTGGTTCATTAGGTCGTCCTGAAGCCACTGGCTTTGGCCTTGTATATTTCGTCGAAGAAGCGCTTAAAGAGCTCCTAGACACTGATTTCAAGGGTAAGAGCGTAATTATATCAGGTTCAGGTAATGTCGCTAGTTTCGCCGCTAAAAAGGTGATTCAATTAGGGGGCAAGGTTTTAGCAATGTCCGACACTACTGGTGTCATCTATAATCCTGATGGCATTAAAGTTGAACATGTTAAAAAGATTAAAGAAATTGACCGTAAGAGTCTAGAGGAATATCCAAAATATGATAAAGCTGCTAAGTTTATTAAAGATAACAAAGAAATTTGGACGATTAAGTGTGATATCGCCCTTCCATGTGCGACCCAAAACGAACTTGAAAAAGATAGTGTTGAACACTTAATTAAAAATGGTGTCCTTATCGTTGCCGAAGGCGCTAATATGCCAACGACAAAAGAAGGAATTGATTTACTAAGAGAAAATAATATCATCTTTGGACCCGCTAAAGCTGCTAATGCTGGTGGAGTTCTTGTCTCTGGCCTTGAAATATCACAAAACCATCAATTCTATAGCTATGGATTTGAGAAAGTTGATCGGATTCTCTCTGATGTAATGCGACAAATATTCCATAATATTAATGATGTGGCTAAAAGCTATGATAAGAAAAATGACCTCCTCTTTGGGGCCAATGTTTATAGTTTTGAAAAAGTTGCACGTGCGCTAATCGAACAAGGGGTTATTTAAAATAACCTCTTTTTTATTGGAAATCGTTTAACGATTGTATAAGTCTTACCATCAAATAAAGAAAGTTCAATCGCTACTAAGCGACCAGAAAAGGGAATGAATGATTTTTTAATGTATTGATACATTTCATTTAAGTCCATCGATTGCGAAAAGTAGATTGAAACATGAGGAATAAACTTACCAGAATCTGGACTCGTCCATATATCAGCTTCAAAAGGAATAGAATCATGAAGTTCTTGATAAATTGATTGTAATACTTTGTGTTTATTTAAAGTCAAGGCCACAAGATTACCATTTAATAGTTCAACCCCATTAAAATCAATTTCAAAAGCATCGGTTTGTTTAGATATCTTCTTGATTACTTTTAGTAGTCCCTTTTTATTTGCACTAGGAAAATGCCCTAGTGTTAGATGAGGGTAAAATACTTTATATGGAAGATTGAACTTTTTATCAAGCATTTTGAATGCTCGAACTTGGGTGGCACTATCTTCATCTAAAGCAAGTAAAACATAGTAATCATTGGTCTTTTTGCTCATAAATTTATTTTAACTTATTTTAAGTGCTTTTTTAAGCATCTTAAATGTGTAAGTGTATATTAACATATTATTTATCTTTATTAAGTAAAAGTAGCAGATTGTAAGCACTTACGCATTTTTATAAATGAATCCTACTTGCTTCTATCAAAATCACAATAAATGTTATAATAGACTAGTCGCAAAACCTATCGATCAATTATTTAGAAAATACAAGGTCTTTTATGAACATTACTTATACTTTATCACTACTATTTATCTTAACTTCCCCTTTTTCAATATTAGCAAAAAGTAATCGTGCCACTAAAGATATTACGCTCCTTAGTACAAGTGCGCCCTCACTAAAAATAGATAACAAACCTTATATTACCAACTACACGCTTGGTGAATCTTTAATTCTTGATGGACTCGTAGTGGAAAAAGAAGAAAACGGGGTTAAAACTACTGTTGAAGATTACACTGTTGGCGAAATAGACATCAATAACTTAGGTAAACAAGTAATCGAGATATATGGCGATGATTTTTATACTTATTTCAATGTTTTCGTTAGTAATCGCAATGTTAAAAGTTATGCAAGTGTCACTCGTGATCTCTTTATCAGTGAAATAAGTCTCATCAATAATCAAAACTATCTTGAAATATATAATAACACTTCTTCTTCGATCGATTTATCTAGCTACCAAATTGAAATAGAAAGTAGTGATAATAAAATAATCTCCCTCGGAGTGGATGAACTTACAAGCAAGACTTCGCTCGTCTTACAAAGTGGAGACTATGACTTTAGCCTAGACTCCTTTGCCACTCTTTCACTCCAAAAAAACGAAATAGTAATTGATCAAATAACACGTGATCAAGAAGAAATAGATTTTTTTAATGCTACTAGTGAATTTAGCAACACTATCTTAAGAAGACATCATCAAGTTCATAATGGCGCTATTTCATTTAATCCCGAAGAATGGATAAATGTTGGTAGTGATACAAGTAATTTCGCCCTTCATCAAGTAATTGATAATATTGTATCCGTCCCTAATCAAGCTCGCGCCTTTGCTCGATATGTTATGTATGGAGCGGGCATGTTCGCCGCTGGTAGAGTCGAGGAAGCCTTTATCGCCCTAAGAGATGAATTTAACCTGATGGAAGATTCCGCCAAAGAATATTTCATTGAAAATAAAGATGAGGAAGTTCAAGGGATAAATGAAGAAGGTAATCTTGATACTGCAACATTCAAAGAAGCACAAGGCCGAATCGGCGTTCTAGCATCTACGAGTGGCCATAATTCTTTTTTACCTAGCAGTGGGACTAGTTTCAATTTAGGAGATACCACTAGTGTCCTAATTATTTCTGGTGTTGCAATACTTTTAATTGGTGGGTATGTTATTTTTAGACTAAAAACAAGACGACAGTTCAAATAGAAAAAGACAGTTCTAAGTGAACTGCCTATACTATAAATTTTTAAAATATTTTTTATTCAAATGTATTGATGACAATGTTTTCGTATTTTAATTGTTTTATCTTTTCTAAATACACAACTAGTTTCTTTTTTGATGTGTGGTTTAAGAAGACATTGACCACAAGAAAGTCAAACTGATCGAGGGCATTAATACTAGTTGTATCGTCACTAATTGCAGCTAGTCGGAAAAGCACAATATCAAATTCATCTTTAATTTTACTAATAGAAGCCTCAAACTCTTCACTCTTAAAAAACTTAGCAGGATATAATACTTCTTTTGAAGGAAGTATATATAAATTATCTTGTACCTTGCTATATTGATCAAAAGTATGGGTGTTTGGATCAAAATCAACAATATTATTATTCCCTTTAATTGCGTACTTGTCATCTAAATGTGGACGACTTAAATCTAAGTCGACAATAATTGTCTTATAGCCGTGCCCTGCATACATCTTGGCAATTTGTTCTAACAAATCTTCACTTTTAGAATTATGACGATAAGGGGCATACGCGATTGTTTTGATGAAACGATCAAAAATATTACTTTCTAAATTATTTTGTAAATTAATGATATTTTTTTCAACTCTTTCTTCTTTGCTAGTGATATCACCTCTAATCTTTTTTGTCGAGGTAAGACTATAGGTACGATAACCTAAAAGTTCTAAGTCAGAGGCAAATAAGATTTTGCCACTGAGATAATCAGTTGAGACAACAACCCCAGAACCAATTAATACACCTAAGACTAGTGATATAAGATATAGAGTAAGCGGATTCATATTAGTACTAACTGCAGTTGTAGCATCTTGCGATACCGCTAAAAAGCCATTAGCAAAACTAATTGTCGGACTTGTATTACCATATTCAACAAAAACATCTAAATATGTTTCTAGTGTAATACTAGTAAAGCTTTGATATGGAGAATTAAAATCAACACTAATGGTAGGTGAATTAACCGTATAAGCTATTTCTAAACCACTAGCAATAAAACTAGGTGTTATTTCCTTGCCATTAGGAAGCGTTGTATAGTCTAATTCTATTAGTTCCGCCACAACTAAATCCATGACATTTGTCGATTGCATTTCTAGCGTTAATCTTTCTAAGTTAGCTTGCGTAAGTGAAGATATTCTTAGTTCAATCTTACCCTGACTCTTATAGTTGGTATCCATTACCCAGGTTGAATAAATAAAACCAATAATTAAGCCAGTTAAGGCAAAATATAAAACATGGAAAATGTTTCTTTTTAAAATTATTAAAATTTCAATTAGTGACTGGGCAAGTGGTTTAGTTGGTTTCTCATTCATGGTAAATATTTTAGCATAATTTATTGTTTAAAATTATCTACTACTTCCTTTTCTTTAATTCTAAGTAGTTCCTTCTTCATTTCTTCAACTGTAAGTCTTTTAGTATTATGCGAAGTATATGAATTTATCTCATCAATTTTAGATGAACCTTCATTAATAAACTTATCATAGTTTAAATCACGGTTATCCGCAGGAATTCTAAAGAAATCACCAAGATCATCAGCTTTAGCCATCTCTTCTGATGTAACTAAAACTTCATAAAGTTTTTCTCCGTGTCTAGTTCCAATGTATGCCTTATCTACTTTTGCCTTTGTTAATTCTAAGACAGCATCAGCAAGAACGTCTATAGTGGCCGCTGGTGCTTTTTGCACAAAAAGGTCACCTTGCCTACCATTTTCAAAGGCATAAACAACTAGATCCACTGCATCTTCAAGTGTCATCATAAATCTTGTCATTTCTGGATTTGTAATAGTAATTGGCTTACCCCCATTGATGCGATCAATAAAGAGAGGAATAACACTACCTCTACTTGCCATTACGTTACCATATCTAGTTAAACATAGGACGGTATCGTCTTCTAAAAGTTGTCTAGATCTTGCAATTACATTTTTTTCCATTAATGCTTTAGAAATACCCATCGCATTAATCGGATAAGCTGCTTTATCAGTTGATAGGAATATTGCTTTTTTAACTCCATTATTGACACAAGCGGTAATAACATTATCACTACCAATAACATTAGTTTTAACTGCTTCCATCGGATAAAACTCACATGATGGTACTTGCTTTAAAGCCGCAGCATGAAAAACATAGTCAACCCCTTTAAAAGAATTTGTGATTGAAGATAAATCTCTTACATCACCAATATAAAATTTTAATTTATGATTGTTAAATTCTTTTCGCATGTCATCTTGCTTTTTTTCATCGCGCGATACAATTCTAATCTCCTTGATATTAGAATCTAAAAACCTAGTGACAACTGCATGTCCAAATGAACCAGTTCCACCAGTTACTAATAATACTTTTCCATCAAATATATCTTTTCTACTCATATATCTCTCCAATTTCACATTTTTATATTTAACTAGTTCCTTCTTAAACTATTATACATTCTAATAAAGTCTTTTTTTGATTTTTTTCCCATATATTTAGCATCTGATGCAGTTATTTGCTTAGCTTGATTTAAAAAAGAGTAATATTCTTCTTCATTTAAACTTTTTTCGTTTCTCCAAAAATCACGATGGGGAATGAAAGAGAGTTCATCCGAATAGTTGACACCTTTTTTTGAGAAAACAACTAGCACACTCATTGTAAGTAAATATAGATCAAACAAAATACCCTGTTTTTTAATGTATTCAATATCAAAATTATAGGCTTCTATGGGCGTGAGAATATTTCTACCTCTTATTACTGCTAGACCTGTAAGTCCTGGTCTAGTGCAATGTCTAAATTCATATTGAGTATCAAGTATAAAAATAATTTCTTCAGGAGTTTTTGGCCTAGGTCCAATTAGCGACATATCACCTCTAAGTACATTAATAAGTTGTGGTAATTCGTCAAGAGATGAATTTCTTAAAATTTTTCCTAATTTAGTCACCTTTTTACTTTCAAAGTTATCATCATTATATTTAGTAGAACAACTATTCATTGTTTTAAATTTAAATATCTTAAAAACTCTATTATATCTAACAATTCGTTTTTGTTTGATAACGATAGGTCCCTGATCAAAAATTAATATAAGTAAAGCAACTGAAAAAAGTAAAGGGGAAAAAACAATGATACCTAACAAGGACAAAACTATATCAAAAAATCTCTTGATAAATAGAAACATGACTATTTCTTATTCCAAGTTGTTAAATTTACAATACTTGTATAACTTTGAATAATTTTAATAACTTTTGTGGAAACTTTAACTGACTCATAGTCTTTGCTCATTGGCACATTTTCATTTCTAAGTTTGACCGCTAGATCAAGCGCGCCAATAACATCCTCTGTCTTAACTCCACCAATGATGATTGTTCCAGCATCAAGCGCCTCTGGTCTTTCAGTTGAAGTTCTAATTAAGACTCCTGGGAAATTTAATATTGCGGTCTCTTCACTAAGAGTTCCTGAATCACTGAGGACACAGTACGCTTCTTTTTGAAGTTTACAGTAATCATGAAAACCAAAAGGTTTAAGTTGTCTTACAAGGGGATGGAATTTAAAGTCCCGTTTTTCAATCCACT
>CAYZOC010000035.1:0-11180 GCA_964480275.1 uncultured Staphylococcaceae bacterium
ATAATGTCCGGTTGCAATATAATCAAAATTTTGTTTTTGACTCCAAGCAAGAAAAGCGTCAAATTTAATATATTTGTTACAAAAAATATCAGGGTTTGGTGTTCGACCTTTTTTATATTCATCAAGAAAATATAGAAAAACCTTGTCCCAATATTCTTCAATAAAATCAACTCTTAGTAGTGGTATTTCTAATTGAGCGGCAACTTTTTTGGCATCTTCATAGTCTTGTTCTTGCGGGCACATTGCTTGATCAAGGGTCGGATTTCCCAAAAAGTCATTGTTAGCGACGGCATCCCAATTGCGCATAAAAGCAGCGGTTACATCATAACCTTGTTTTTTGAGTAAATACGCGGCAACCGCACTATCTACTCCTCCGCTTAAACCGACTAAAACACGTTTTTTATCCATATAACTCTTCACTATCTAACAAAAGTGTGAATGGTCCAGTATTAGTAAGATTTACTTCCATATCTGCTCCAAAAACACCAGTTTTTATATCATAGCCTAAATCGCGTAATTTTTCATTAAAATAATCATACAGTTTTTCTGAGTCTTGGCCCGCAAGGGCGTGAACAAAACTAGGGCGATTGCCACCTTTGACATCACCATATAATGTAAATTGCGAGATGCTAAGAATCGTGCCCGCTACTTGGACAATGTTTAAATTAGTTTTACCATTTTCATCACTGAAAATTCTTAGTTTAACAAGCTTATCAACCATACGATCAACAATTTTATTGTCATCATTTATACTGAAACCTACAAAATATACAAGTCCTTTGCCGATTGTTGCAACAACTTGTTGATCAATTGAAACTTTTGCATCTTTAACAACTTGGATTAGTACTCTCATAATAAGTATTATAGATAATATCGACAAAAAATGATATATTAATGACATGAAAACACCACTTGCATTTCGGATGCGGCCCCAAACTCTTGATCAAGTTATCGGTCAAAATCATCTTGTTGGTAGCAAGGGTTTTTTAACCGCCGCTATCGAAAACGATATGCCAGTTTCGCTAATTCTATTTGGGCCACCAGGTAGTGGTAAAACAACTATTGCCGAGGCCTTTGCTCGTAGTATTAAAGCCCATACAATTTTACTTAATGCCGTTACAAGCAAAAAGAAGCAAATTGAAGAGGCGATTGAGGCGCGAAACTTCTACCCCCGCGTCATTATCGTCATGGATGAAGTTCATCGCCTCAACAAAGATAAACAAGATCTCCTTCTTCCTTCAATTGAAAGTGGCGATATCTTTCTTATTGGCGCCACAACTGCCAACCCCTATCTTGCTATCAATCCGGCGATAAGGAGTCGTTGTCATCTTCTTGAAGTTTTACCATTAAATGTCGATGAAATTGTCGTTGGTTTAAAAAGAGCGGTCAAAGACTACAATGGCTTAGATGAGCGCATCAATCTTAGCGCTGATGCCTATAACTTAATTGCCAAAACATGCGGTGGCGATCTCCGCTTTGCTTATAACATGCTCGAAGTTCTTGCTATCACTGATAAGAAAGAAATTGATGCTGATATTGTTCGAAGCATCCATAAAATTCCCAATTATATTGGTGACAAGGATGAGGGTGGTCATTATGACGCCGTTAGTGCCTTACAAAAATCAATTCGCGGAAGTGATGTTGATGCCAGTCTATATTACTTAGCACGCCTTATCGCTAGTGGTGATTTAGAAGGTATCATCCGTCGCCTTTTAGTAACTGCTTATGAAGACATTGGGCTTGCTAATCCAAGTGCTGTTGATCGCTGCTATAACGCGTGTAATGTTGCCCGCGAGGTCGGTTTTCCTGAAGCAACAATTCCTTTAGGCTTTAGTGTTTGTGAACTTGCTTTATCACCTAAATCGAAGGCTAGTCACGATGGGGTTTATCGCGCACTCGCTAGTGTCGAAGAAATGCCTTTAGCACCACTAGAATATCTCAAACTTACACCAGTAAATGCTAAAGACGAGGACAAGTATCCTTATGACCGGCCTGATCTCTGGGAAAAAATTCAATATCTTCCCGAGCTAATCAAGGATCAACACTTTTATATTCCTCAAAATACCTCTAAATTTGAACAATCGCTAAATAGCAACTATGCGCGTCTATGCAAACAAAAACGCACTAGTAACCTAGCGCGTCTTAAACGAGAAAAAATTGAATAATTATAGTATATAATCGTGAATTATTGGCGCAACACTAACCTTAGTGTTACTTAGATGGAATGCATCATGAAGTTGAACAAGTACTTCCTTGAAATCAGCTTCATTTTTATTTGTATGGGCCACGCAAAGAATATCGCCCTTCTTAACAAAGTCTCCAACTTTTTTGTTTAATATCACACCAGCGGACATATCTATTTCATCATCCTTAGTTTGGCGTCCGGCACCTAATTTCATTGCCCCAACACCAATTTCAAGACTATTTATATGTTCGACATATCCATCTTTTTCACTTTTAACACTAATAATATGCTTGCTTTTTTCAAATAACTCGGGATTATCTAAATAGGATTGATCCCCACCTTGAGCGGTAATCATTTGTTTGAAAACATTAAAGGCTTGACCAGATTTGATTTTTTCATCGACTAGTTTTAAACCCTCTTCAGCGCTTTCAACAATCTTAGCCTGTTCGAGCATAATCGCGGCGGCATGATAACATAATTCGACAAAATCTTTTGGACCACGCCCATGGAGAGTTTCAACAGCCTCAATTACTTCAAGACTATTGCCCACTGCTAGGCCTAGCGGTTGATCCATGTCAGTTAAAATCGCCCGTGTATCACGGCCCAGATGATTGCCAATTTCCACCATCGTTTTAGCTAAAAGTCGCGCATCATCTAATGTTTTCATGAAAGCACCACTGCCAAACTTAACATCAAGCAGAATTGTATTAGACCCCGCCGCTAGTTTTTTCGACATAATCGAGGCAGCAATAAGCGGAATACTTTCAACAGTGCCCGTAACATCACGAAGTGAATATAGCTTTTTATCAGCTGGAACAATGCGTCCTGTTTGGCCAATAATCGCACAGCCAACATTATTTACTTGATCAATAAAAGCTTGGCGTTCAATTGAAGTTTGTGTTCCTGGTATTGCCTCAAGTTTATCAATAGTGCCACCAGTATGACCTAGTCCACGTCCACTCATCTTTGCTACTTTGACACCAAAACTAGCAACCAGTGGTCCTAAAACAAGACTTGTCTTATCACCGACTCCACCGGTAGAATGCTTATCAACTTTGACGCCATCGATTTGACTTAAATCAATCACATCACCGGATAACATCATTTCTCTAGTTAAAAGTGCCGTTTCTTCCTTGTTCATTCCCTTGAAGACGATTGCCATTAAAAGTGCACTCACTTGATAATCAGGAATGACCCCGTCAACATAGCCTTTAATAAAAAATTTAATTTCAGCCTCACTAAGGATGCCCCCATCACGTTTTTTCGTAATAATATCAATCATTCGCATAATATAACTCCTATCTGAATAATACCTGTTTATTATATAATAAATTCGGTACAATTACATTATGTTAAACGAGTTTAAGCAACATCTAAGCATTTATCTAGAAGATAGTGAGATTAATCAGTTAATTGAAAGCCTAGAAAACGAACGTTTACAGGGTCTTTTACTTAATGTTGATCGCTGTAGTGAACAATTACTACTAAAATATTTTCCCCAACTTATCAAACATGAATTTATTAAAAATGCTTATATTTATAACCCGAAAGAAATTCACCCTGGCAAGCACTTCTTATTCAATAGCGGAGCCTATTATCTCCAAGATTTAAGTGCGATGCTTGTTGCATATTTTCTTGATATCAATGATGGTGATATCGTTGCGGATTTATGTTCCGCCCCTGGTGGCAAGACCTATCAAGCGGCAATAAAAAACAAACATGCGCTCGTAATTGCCAATGATATAAGTGGACTTCGTGCGAAAGATTTGGCAAGTAATATTGAAAGATTTGGCCTAAGTAATGTTATCGTTGCTAATGAAGATGCTCTTGTTCTCATAAAAAAAGCCCCTTATCTTTTTGACAAAATAATTCTTGATGCCCCCTGCAGTGGGTCGGGAATGTTCCGCAAAAATGATTTAATGATCAAAGACTGGTCATTAAACAAAGTATTAAAGTATCAAAGCATCCAAAAAGAGCTAATTATTACTAGTTACAATCATCTAAAACCTGGAGGGCAGCTAATCTACTCTACCTGTAGCTTTTCCTATGAGGAAGACGAGGCTGTTATTGAGTATTTACTAGCAAATACTGATGCAAAAACTATTAATTTGCCCGATCATCATCGTTTCACAAAAAGCAAAATTGTTCCCGGCTCCATTCACCTATTTCCCCATAAATTTGAGGGTGATGGACACTATATTTGTCTAGTGACCAAACCTGGGAATATTGAAAAAAACACACTAACAAGCCCAAGAATAAACCGCTTTGGTAGCTTCGACTTACAATTAGAAATATATCAGAAAAACCAACACTATTTTGGATTAATGACAAACATTAAACTACCATTTAATCTCGTGAGAGCAGGGATTTTTCTTGGTGAAAAAAGAGGTAAAGTAACCATTTATAATCATCATCTAAGCCTTTATCTTCCCCCTAGTTTATCGCAAAGTTTAGATCAGGCAGAAAAAGAAAAATACCTTCGAGGCGAAACTTTTATTAATAGAAGTTTTCCTGATGGATATTATCCCGTCAGCTTCGAAGGTATTAATCTAGGTTTTGTTAAAGTTAAAGATGGATATGTAAAGAATCACTATCCTAAGGGCTTACGTACTCGCTAGTTAGCGAAGATATTTTAGATAATCTTTCCCTTTGCTAAAGTCTTTTACAAGATGCGGATGTTGGCTGCGCATTTTATCAATTTCAGCTTGCACTAGTTGCTGACAAGTAGAGGCAAGCTTGATTGTGTTCCCGGAGAAATCAGCAGGATCAATCACCGGTAAATAATGCATAAATACAGGATAGCGTTTCCACCTAATATGCGTATTAAGCACAACTTGGGTGCCCCATATCGCAATCGGAACAATTTTGTTGTCCGTGACAGCAGGAATTTTGAAACTTCCTGCTTTAAAATCATTAAGTGGACTGTCATAGTCTTTATTTCGCGTTCCTTCAGGAAAGACCACCCAATTAACTACATTGTCACCAAGTGATTTTTTAATCTCTTGCATTGCCTTAATTTCTTGTTTGAGATTATTGCGTTCAAGAAAAACGCCATCAATTGATGTTAGTAGGCGGCCAACAAAGGGGAATTTTTTGACTTCGATCTTACTTGCGAAACTAATCGGCTCCTCATGCATAGCAATAAGAATAACAGGGTCAAGAAAGCTCACATGATTAGCAATCAAATAAAACTTCTTCGCCCCTAATAATTGGGTTTTACCACTCGCTTTAATATCTACTTTGAGAATTCGAAGAAATACTAGTGCAAGCCCACGAGCCCGATTATATCGTAGCTTTAAAGGATATTTTTGCGGATTCCGCGAATAGCGAAAAAGCCATGTAATATAATGATACATCGCGGGAATTAGTAAGCGTATAATCCATCCCAAATACTTAAACATATCCTACTCTTTCTCAATAAAATTTACTTGTTCCGCAATAATGACAACCTTCTCATCACGTTGTTCAAGCCGCCCCTTAATTGAGACGAGCTGATTTTCGCGACCACGATAGAATGGTGCACTAAGATTTTCCGACCAATACATTGTTTCAATCACATCGATTGTGGGGGTCTTCATATCTTCTTTATATGGTCGTTGAACCTTGATTTTACGGAAGAGATTTTTATCCATAGGACCAAGACGACCAACCATGTAGACAGCTGTTAACATTTAATGTACCTCCTTTACTAGGCAATTAAACTCAACGATTTACTATAATTTGTTAAACAACACTTCCCTTATCTTCATTTCTTAATCCGACAATAATCACACCATACTTAGGAATCATAATATTTTGCACATAGTCACTAGTTTTGGCCTCAATATAATCGCTTTGATTAAGAATTACTTTTAAAGGTTGGTCAAGATTAATAAAAAGTGGACTACTAGAAATATTAATATAGACATTAAAGATACGGTAGGGGGACCGCTCACTAGTATTCAAGTACTGAATATGAACGCCTCCCTGCTCTAAATCAGTAAATAATGTATTGTTTGCAATTACTTCGGCGCGTGTTTCATGGAGAAATCGACAATCTTTTCTAAGACGAACTAAGCCTTTGAAATAAGTCACTAGTTCAGGTCGTTTACTTACGATAGTGTAGGCAAATTGATTAACCTTATCACTGCTACGATAGGAGTTCATGTCACCATATTTTGAAAGACCAATTTCTTGTCCTCGATGGAAAAATGGTACTCCATATGCTAACATCACAGTCGCGTTTATTGCTTGTAACTTTTTTAAATGAGTGGCCATGTCATTTTCTGGTTCAGCGGCAATTAATTTATCAATTAAAGTTCCATTATCATGACACTCAACATAATTAATTGACTGCCATGCCCCAGAAAATTTTGGCGTAAAAGTGTGATTAGTGACACTACCCTTCATTGAGAATTTGAAACCATCACGATACGTTTCATTGCCTAACATATAGCCCCGTTCACCAATCGAATTCTCAAATGAACCACCCTTAACTATTTCACGAAACGAGTCATTAAAAAATGAAATATAGTCGATATCAAATGCATTATTCATATTTGTCAGTTGTTCACTTGGATAAGCAGTATGCATATTCCATCCCTCACCATATAGCATAAAGTCAGGACGAATTAATTTAGTCTTATCAGCAATCATCTTAATCGTCTTTTGATCAATAAGGCCCACAAGATCAAATCGATACGCATCAATATGATAGGTTTTGACAAAAAATAGTGCCGCGTCGACAATTAGTTTTCGAACCATTGGCCGCTCAGTTGCTAAATCGTTGCCACAACCACTACCTTGGACAATCTTGCCTTGTTCGTCTTTACGAAAGTAATAATTAGGGACAACACTTTCAAAACTACTCGTAGCGAAGTCATAGACATGGTTAAAGACAACATCCATACTAATTCTAATGCCGTGTTTATGATATTTAGAGACAAGTCTCATCAAGTCGCCGATTCGTGAATATGGATCATTAATATCGCGCGCATAACTTCCTTCAGGTGTGAAATATTGTTGAGGATCGTAACCCCAATTATATGTTTTCCACATATCAGTTTCATCAACTGTTTTAAAGTCATAAATAGGTAGTAATTGTAGATGAGTGATACCTAAGTCTTTAATATAATCAAATCCAGCTTTAGCAAGACCTTTACAAGTCCGTCCTTCTTCGATCATCCCATAAAAGGTGCCCTTATTGACAATATTTGCCCGATCATCGCTAGTCATATCTCGGACACTAGTTTCATAAATTATCATCTCGGTTGGGCTCGTTAGTCTTGGAAGTTCATCGTCATAGAAATTAATTTTAAACTTGGAAAAATCGACAACGACACTATCCTCACCATTAGCAGTCGAGCCAAAAGCGTAGGGATCAATCGTTTCATTTTCCATCCCGTTATTAATAACTAGGAAGCGATAACGTATTTTCTCTTTATTTCCTTTTAATGTAACAGCGTAGACACCCTTATCTTCGCGGTTCATCATCGCAAACTGCCAGTCATCCTTTTTAAGCGAGGCGTATTTTAAAACAACACGACTAGCAAGCGGTGCCCAAACCTTAAATGTTGTCGCTTCTTTTTTATAATGAGCACCCAAATCATTACCCTCGTAATAGAACTTTTGATCAAAGTCAGGGAAACTCGTCGCCATGCTGACGTTAAGAGGCGTATAGCCATAGTGTTTAATATATACTCGGTAGCAGTGGCCAAATTCAATTTCATTTTCTAGTTCTAGTTCATAAATATTTGTGCGAAATTGAAAAATTTTGTTAACGAGATTAAAATTTATTTGCAAATTATCTTGATAAACAACAATCTCAGGTTGTTCTTCGCGATACTTATCGTTATTTAAAACAATTTTAATGCGATTTTCGGCAACAAGACTTGCGCTAAATTGACCAATCATATTAATCATTAACCTCTACAACTGCAACAGCATAGTCGCCATCATGGGAAATTGAGACATTATAAAACTTTTCGTTATACATTAAAACAGGACGCCCATCTTCTCCATAAACAATTGAGATACTTGTAAATGAAATTCGCCCTATACCATCACGGTATGCCTTCAAAAATGCCTCTTTAGCGGCGAAGCGACCGGCAATAAATTCTTCCTTGTTGAGACGGTGTTCATAGATTGCATATTCTTCACTGGAAAGAATGCGTTTGGCAAGTTTTTCCTTGCCATAGAAGCGTGGTATATAAACAATATCAATACCTAATGCCATAGTTCCTCCTAATAATCATTGTTTTCGATTGTCATTTCATCGCGACTCAGTGGGGCTTGATGTATCACTTTCGCACCACGACTTGAATTTGATGCATCAGGGGGAACAATAATTCCCTCTGCCATTAACATATCATAAATTGGCTTTGCGCGATTAAATGTTACACCAAATGTTGTCTGAATGCGATTGATTGAAATTGTATCTTGCGTATAGACAAATTTCTTGACATCTTCGTAGATTGAATCGACAAAGTCACTTGGTGTTCCCGCAATACTATTAGTATCATGTCGTTCACTCAAATCAAGAAATTCCTTCATATAATCTGTTGGATAGTTGTTCTTTAAATAGTCAGTAACGGCCCGAATCTCGCCATTATCGACGTAGGCCCCTTGAATTCTAGTTAATCCTTGATTAGATACCTGGGCCCAATCAACAAGCATATCGCCATTACCTAATAGACTTTCCGCTCCGCCTTGACCTAAAATTACAAGACTATCGGTCGTACTAGCAGTCAAAAGAGCAACACGAGCTGGAAGGTTAGCTTTGATTGTTCCGGTGATGATTTCCACTGAGGGCCGTTGGGTGGCAACAATGAGATTAATGCCCGCTGCTCGAGATTTTTGGGCAAGCCGTAGTAGTGGTGAAGAAATATCTTTTTCACTTTCAATAACATCAGCATATTCATCAACGATAACGATAATTCGTGGGAGAATTTCCTTATTTAACTCGCGGGCGAGCGCATTATATTCACTTAATTTATTAGCACCCTCTTCTTCAAACAGGCGGTAGCGTCTCTCCATTTCATCGGCGAGTTTTTCCATTGCAATTCGTGCTTCCTTGGCTTCTTTGATAATTGGACATAAAAGATGAGGAATATCACGATATTTTGTCATTTCTACCCTTTTAGGATCAATAATTAAAAGTTTTAATTCGTCAGGGCGGTTTCGCATCAGTAGTGTGATCAATAGACTATGGACAAAAACCGATTTGCCACTGCCGGTTGAGCCGGCCACTAATAAATGGGGGAATTCATCAACACGACCAAGAATAACTTTACCATCGATGTTTTTTCCAAAAGGAATTGCAAACTTGTGCTTTTCATCACTAGGTATTTGTTGGAGACAGTCTTTGAGAGTAACCATAATTTTCTTTTCATTTGGGACTTCATATCCACTTGTTGACTTACCAATAATAATTGGTTCAAAACGCCCTTTTAAGCCTCCAAGACGAATGCCAATATCTGGAATAAATTTAGTTAGTGTTGATACACTCTTGTCATCATCCATTTTAATATCAAAGCGTGTGATTGATGGACCAATCGTATATGAAATCGCACTAGCGCCAATTCTAAAATTAGCAAATGAACTATTAATAATATCTAGTTTATCTTCGGCAGCGCGACGATTTATTTCCATTTCATCGGCAACGCGAGCAGTGTTTAATAGATCAAGATTTGGGTATTCATAGTGAGTTAAACTTTTGCTAACACTAGTTTTGCTAACTTCTTGTTCACTATCAACCTTTGAGCTTTCTTGACTTTCTTCCTCTTCTATTTCTACTTGTGAGAGTGGCATATCTAACTGATCATTTTCCGTAAATAAACTAATATCTTCTACATGTTTTACTTCCTTTTGTTGGAAAGTAGGGACGGTTAATTCTGGAGCTTTTAAATTTTCTTCGATTTCAGCTTGCCGTAAAAGTCGTTGGACAAGCGACTGTTCACGATCAAAACCATCTTCTTCGCTTGGTTGCTCCACTTCATTTGCCGTTTGTTGCTCACTAATAGGCATTTGTTGCTCATTGATGGTAGTGTTTGTCGCGACTGTTGCTTGGATTTGTTCGTTTTGGGTTTCGACTTGTGCTTCTAAAAGTTCAGCATCAATTTCATCTTCTTCATCACGGCTAATGCTATTAATATTGACAATTACCGGGTTGAAACTTATTGGCTCTTGACTGCTCTCTTCGCCAAAAATCGCTCTTTTTACTGTTTTATTTTCAAGATGGGCTGAGAAAAAACTAGTTGATTCTTCGATGACATCAGTGGGATTATCTTTAGTTTTAAGCGGAGAAATCGTTTGTGATGAGGGAACTCTTCTGGCATCACGAATGACTTTATTGCGATGACGATAGGTTTTAACTTTATCATTAATACTTGAAATAACCAGATTGATAAACGGCCAGAAGACCAATACTAAGGCGGCTACTAAAAACAAGGAAATAATAATAAGCGCAAAGACACGGCCGGCAATACTATAAAGTGAAGAGTAAAGTAGCCCACCAAGATAGCCACCATGTAGTTGACTATAAATTAAGTTTGGATTTTGATAAAACGATAGATGATTGCCAAGTAGTGTAATACTATTATTAAAAATCGTAAAATCACTAGTTGGAAAACCAGCTTGATAAAATAAACTAGCGACAAGTAGACAAGAAATAAAAAGTGCACCCATCAGTAAATAAAAGCGGTTGTTTTTAAGACTTATGCGCCGTATATATACTAAAACACTGATAAAGACCGCCACAAAAAACAAAGGTGTTGCCGCGCCAAAAAGAAAATAAAAGTTAAACGTGAAAAAAGCAGCTATTGATTGATTCAATAAACCAACAAATGCTAGGAGGGCAATTATCGTTGCGACTAGTTTAGCAAGTGATTTGTTTTGATTTTTTGTTGACGTTAGTGATTGCATGATTACCTATATAATATTATACAATAATATTAGAGAAATAAACTTATAGAAGGCAAAAAAAACCTTTTTATTCGTTTGATGTTAATTAAAAAAG